>JBPCWY010000015.1:0-12590 GCA_051009035.1 Gammaproteobacteria bacterium | reverse complement strand
CCGCCGATGTTTCCGGCAGTTTTTTAAACAACCGCCCCGCCCGTTTTATTTGGGATACGGATGACCGCGCAAAATGCAGTCGGCGCGGAATAATTGTTCGGCAAAAATAAAACGCGCCGCGGCGTGCGCAAAAGTCAGCGGCGAAAGCGAAACCATTCCCGCCGCCGCCTTGCGCAACGGCGCGGGCAATCCGTCCGCGCCCCCGATAACAAACGCCGGCGGATACGGCTCTTCCAAACGCGCTTGCAGCCAGCGCGCAAAACTTTCGCTGTCCATCGCTTTTCCGGCGCAATCCAAAAGATAAAGCGGCGCATGGCGGGGCGCTTTTGCCAAAACCGCCGCCGCCGTTTTGGACGGCGTTTCCGGTTTCACCGTCCGCGCGTCAAAACGAAAACGCGACAAACGGGAAGCGTAATCCGCCTCCTGCGCCGAAAGCCAGCGCGGGGTGCGCGCCGCAACGGCAATTAGCGACACGGTTTTCAATTCTCTTCCCCTTCAAAATCCCACAGGTTTTCCAAATCATAACGCCCGCGCGCATCCCGCTGCATAATGTGCGCCACGGCGGTTTCGGCGTCTACCAGCAGCCATTCTTTTTCCGCCGAGATTTCGGCGCGCCCGCACGGCAGCCCGGCGTCTTTGAGCGCGCGGCGCACCCGTTCGGCAAGCGCCGCGGCGTGGCGCGGGGAATTTGCCGTGGCGATAATCATGCGCTCAAACAATCCGCCGGACTGCCGCGCCGCGGCGAAAGATTTAATGTCTTCGCCTTTGCCTTCTTCCAGCGCGCGCAAAATAACTTCGTCCGCGTTCATCGCCCCGCCCGCTTTTGCGCCCGCCGAATCGCCGTGGCGGAAATGTCGGGCGGACGAAAATTCCACCAAAATACGCGCCCCGCGCCCGCCGCAATTTCCCGCGCCCGCCGCGCCGCGCAAAGCCCGCGCCGCGCCGCCGGCGGAAACTTGCGCGCGCCGCGCCGCGCCACGGCAAAATTGGCGCGCCGCGCAATTTCGCGCCAGCGGTGCCAGCGGTGCAATTCGGCAAACGCGTCCGCGCCCAAAATTAAAACCACTTTCCAGCGGCGGCGGCGGTAGCGGCGGAGCGTATCCGCCGTCCGCCGCGGCGCGCCGGGCGGCTCGTCCAAACCCGTCCGCGCGCGCGGAATACCGCGCAACGCCGCGGCGCACATCGCAACCCGCCGCGCCCACGGGAGTTGCGGGGCGGGACGGTGCGGCGGTGCGCCGTTGGGAATCAAAAAAACGGCGGCAACGGGCAAATCTTTTAACGCGCGCCGCGCAAGCGCGACATGCCCGCCATGCACCGGGTCAAACGCGCCTCCCAGCAATGCGGCGATGCGGCGGCTCATGATTTTGCGGCGGGCGCGTAGCGGAATGATTCCCACGACAGGCAATTGTCGCACTGCCACGAAAAATCGCCCGTTTGGTAGCCGCAAGTTTCGCAACGCCAGCCGGGGGCGGCAAAAGAATCTTCCAGCGCGCGCCAAAAATCGCGTTTTGCGCCGTCCGCGGATTGTTCCGCCGCCCACGCCGCCGCCGCCGCCGCGCCCCGCCCGCCCCGGACGCCCTCAAACGCCAACCCGTCCGCGCGCCCGCGCGCCGCCAAAGCGCGGTAAACCGCCGCAAACAACGCCGGGGACGGATACGATTCCAGCCACGCGCGCAACTTTTTTTCGCCCTCGTCCGCCCGGTTTTGCGATTCAAAAGCGGCGCATAATCCGGGGACGGCAAGCCAAATATACGCCGTATTTTGGCGCTCCGCCGCGGCGAAATATTCCGCCGCGGCGGCGTTATTTTCTTTTTCCGCCGCCGCTTCGCCCAACATTAAATTGGCGCGGACGCAGCCGCCGTCCGCCGCCAGCGCTTCGTTTAACAATTCTTCTTTTTTTTCGGAAGCGCGCGCGGCGCATTCGCACAGCAAATGCGCGCGCGTCCGCCGCCGCGCCAACGCCGCATCGGGCGGCATCCGCGCCAGCGCGCCGAGCGCGTCTTCGTATTTGCGGGCGCGCTGAAAAATATCCAGCAACATGCCCCCGGCGCATTCGCGGTATTCTTCTTCAACCGCCAAAAGCGCCGCGTGTTTTTCGGCGATGTCCAAAAAACCCATGCCAAAATAATCCCGCGCCAGCGCCCAGCGCGCGCGCAGCCGGTTTTCCGGACCGATGGTTTCGCGCTCGCACAGCGAATGGTGGATTTTTAGGGCGCGCCGGTGTTCGCCGCGGGCGCGCGATAATTCGCCGATGGCAAACTGCAATTCTTCGGATTCGGGGTCCAGCGGCTCGGCGCGCAAAAAACAATCCAAGGCGGCGCTTTTTTCGCCGCGCAACAAATGCGAAAGCCCCTGCAAATACGCGCGCGGCAACGCGCCTGCCGCTTTGCGAATATGCCGGATGTCCATTCGCGCGGCAAACCAGCCCAGCAAAAACACCACCGGCAGCGCGACTAAAAACCACTCCCAATTCATGTTAAACCGCCCATGTTAAACCGCCGCGGCGCGGCAAATCAGCCGCCGCGGTTCGCCTTTTCGCGCAACTCGCGGCTCGGCTTAAAACGCGGCAAACGGCGCGCCGGCACTTCCATCATATCGCCCGTCCCCGGATTGCGCAACAGCCGCCGCCCTAATTCGGCGGTGTAAAAAGTGCCGAATTTGCGGATTTCTATTTTGCCCCCCTCCCGCAGCGTTTCAATAATCATCTCAAAAATTTTATCGGTCATCCGCGCCACGGCGGCGGGCGGCAAATCGGGAAATTTCGCCCGCAATGCTTTAATAAACAGCCGCTTGCGCACGGGTATTATTCCTTCGGCGCGGTTTCATCCGCCGCTTGCTCCGCGGATTGCGGGGAATTTTCCGCCGCAGTTTGCGCGGCGGTTTGGGCGGAATTTTCCGTAGCGGAATCTCCCGCCGCCTCCGCCGCTTTATCCGCCGATTTTTTGGCATCATCGGCGGCTTCTTTTACCGGTTCTGCAACCGACTCTGAAACCGACTCCCCAGCCGACTCTGCAACTGATTCTGCGGCTGCCGCTGCGGGAGCGGCGGAATCTTCCGCAGTTTCATCGGCGGTTTCGTCCGCGGCCTCGCCCGCCGATTCGCGGATTTTTGCCTGCAACATCGCGCCAAAAGTGCTTTTCGGCGCGGCGGGATTTTTGCGCTCCTGCAAAGTTTGTTCGCGGTTGCGGCGGTCTTTTTCTTTAATGGACACAACCGCCTGCATCGCGCGCGGGTCGCTGTTGAGGAGGATAAATTCGTGCTCTTCGCCTTCTTTCACAAACTCGCCGATTTTTTCCACCCGCTGCTCGGCGATTTCGCCAATCGGCAAAAAGCCCCGCACATTGCCTTCCAAAGAAACTTGCGCGCCTTTGCCGTCAATAATGGCGGTGATTTTGCCGCGCACTTTTTCGCCGCGCAAATGCCGCTCGGCAAACGATTCAAAACCCGTGTTGCCGAGTTGTTTAACGCTCAAGCTGATGCGCTCCCGCTCGGCGTCAATGGCGAGAACCATCATTTCCGATTCCTGCCCTTTTTTGTAATCGCGCGCCGCTTCTTCGCCCTGTTTTTCGTAGGACAATTCGGAAAGGCGCACCAGCCCGTCTATGCCGCCGGACAATTCCATGAAAATGCCGAACTCGTTAATGGAGCGGACTTTGCCCGTGATGCGGTCGCCTTTGCGGTAGGCGACGGCAAACTCCTGCCACGGGTTTGGCATGCATTGTTTAATCCCCAGCGAAATGCGGCGGCGCGATGTGTCAATCTCCAAAATCATCACTTCCACTTCGTCGCCTTCCGCGTGAAGTTTGAGGGGATTCGGATTTTTGCGCGTCCAGCTCATTTCGGAGCTATGCACCAGCCCCTGCACGCCTTCTTCCACTTCTACAAAAACGCCGTATTCCAGCACGCGCGTAACTTTGCCGAAAGTGCGGGAGCCGACCGGATGGGCGCGGTCAAAAAATTCCCACGGGTTCGGCTGCAACTGTTTCATGCCGAGCGAAATCCGCCCTTTTTCCTTGTCCACGGAAAGCACGACAACTTCCGCTTCGTCCCCCACCGACAGCACATTGTGAATGGAAGTCGTGTGTTTCCAAGAGATGTCGGTGATGTGGAGCAGGCCGTAAATCCCCCCGGCAATTTCTACAAACGCGCCGTATTCCACCACCGCGCGCACCGTGCCGGTAAAGCGCGCGCCCGCTTCCACCGCGTCCATCATGTTGTTGTCTTTGACTTCCAGCATCGCGCGCTCCATCACGGCGCGGCGCGAAACCACCAAGCTGCCGCGCGCCATGTTGACTTTAATCGGGCGCACTTCTACCTTTGCGCCGACCAGCGCAACCGGGTCCGATTGGGGGAAAATATCCACCAGCGAACCGGGCAAAAACGCGCGCAACCCGTCCAGCGAAACGGAATAACCGCCGCGCACCCGGGCGGTAACTTCGCCTTCCAGCACGCCTTCGTTTTCCATCGCGTCTTTGACCCGCCGCCACGCTTGTTTGCGGCGGGTGTTGCGGCGCGACAAGACGGTTTCGCCCCGCCCGTTTTCCAGCAGTTCAATTTCCACTTCCACTTCGTCGCCAACGGCGACTTCCAAGCCGTTGCCGCCGTCTTGAAATTCTTCGCGCGGAATGTGCGCTTCGGACTTGAGCCCGGCGTTAACCACCACATAATTTTCGTTAATATCGCGCACCTGCGCCAAAAGGTCGGTGCCTTCTTCCAAGCGCCGCTGTTTGGCAAATTCTTCAAACAGTTCGGCAAATTGCGGTTCGTTCATATTTTAAGGTCCTCCTGTGCGGGATGAAAAAAAGGGCGGGCATCGGCAAACCGCCGCGCCAATTCGGCGGCGATACAGCCGATTTCGCGGCGCGAAGAATCCATGACAAACGCCCCGGGCAGAACCGCCAAAGGCGACCCGGCGCGGGTGCTGTCTTGTTTGTCTCGCTGCTGCAAATCCGCCAAAACAGACGCTATTGTAGCATGTATTCCCCGTTCTTGCAATTGTTTGCGCCGCCTTTCGGCGCGAATTCCGATATCGGCGGTCAAAAAAACCTTTAACGCCGCGTCCGGAAACACCGCCGAGCCCATATCCCGTCCGTCCGCCACCAGCCCCGGAAAACGCCGAAACCCGCGCTGCAACGGCAAAAAAATCTCCCGCACCGCCTCCAACCGCGCCAACCGGGAAGCCGCCGCCCCCGTCTCCGGCAGGTCCAGCCCGGGGCGCGAAAATATATTGTCCGGCGAAAGATTTTCGGCGATGCGCCGCACCGCGTCTTCGTCGTCCGGGGAAATTTTGCGCGCCAACGCTTCCGCCGCCGCCGCGCGGTAGATTTTGCCGCTGTCCAAATAATGGAATTTTAATGTTTCCGCCAACGCCCGCGCGACCGCCCCTTTGCCCGCCGCCGCCGGGCCGTCAATGGCGATTACCGGCACTAATTCGGCCACAATGCCGTCCCCCAAACCGCCGCCGCCAGCACAACCGCAAAAAACACCGCCGCGCTGCCGCAATCTTTTGCTTTTGCCGCCAGCGGGCGGCGCTCTTCGGAAACCAAATCCACCGCCGCTTCCAACGCCGTATTTAACAATTCCACCAGCGGCACCAACAAAACCGCGCCGATTAGCAAAGCGCGCGCGCCGCCGCCAATATCCAGCCAAAACGCGAGGGCGCTTAATAATATTGCGGCGCATATTTCCTGCCGAAACGCCGGTTCGTCCCGCCATGCGGCGGTAATGCCGCGCCATGAAAACGCCGCCGCCCGCAACAGCCGTTTCATTCCGCCCATTCGGCGCGAAATGCAAACGGGTTTTCCGCCGTTTTGTCCTTCATTATTTTTAATAAATGGCGCGCCGCGGCGGGCGCCATGGAAATCCCGTAACGCCCGTGTCCGGTATTGAGATATAAATTGCCGCATTCCGGATGCGCGCCGATAACCGGCATATCATCGGGCAACATCGGGCGCAAACCCGACCACGAGTTGAGAATTTGCGCATCGGCGAGCGGCGGAAAAAGCGCCGCGGCTTTTTTGTGCAAGGCGTCCTGCACGGCGGCGGCGGGGCGGTCGTCAAACCCCGCATGTTCAAAAGACGCCCCGGCGATAATCGCGTCATCGTTGCGCGGGACTAAATATAATCCTTCGTCCGCGCCGTCCGCAAATACGATGCACAGCAGCGGTTTGGGCGAGGCGTAAAGCAATAATTGTCCGCGCGCCGGGGTAATCGGCGGGGCGGGCGGCGGGCATAATTCGCCGCTGAGCGCGCCGGCGCACAAAATATAATCGCCCGCGGACAATTTTTTTCCGTCCGCCAACAGCAAATTTTTAACTTTTCCCCCGCCAACGGCAAAACCCGCCGCGCCGCCAAAAAACCGGACGCCGCGGTTTTTTGCCATCGTCGCCAGCCCGGAGACAAAAACGGACGCCCGCACCCGCGCGACTTCCGGCATCCAAATGCCGTATTGGTTTGGCGGGAGGGCGAGCAACGGCGCAAGCCAGCGCACCGGCGTGGCAGTGCCGCCGGGCGGGGCGGCGGGTAAATTGCCCCCGACCGCCAACATTCCCGACCGCCGCCATTCGCAATCGCCGCCGCCCGCCGCTTCTATTTCGTGCGCGATGCTGCCGAAATGT
The DNA here is from genome assembly GCA_051009035.1 of Gammaproteobacteria bacterium. GTDB lineage: Bacteria > Pseudomonadota > Gammaproteobacteria > Tethybacterales > Persebacteraceae > Persebacter. The sequence continues at coordinate 5,973 of JBPCWY010000015.1, read as the reverse complement.
TTGCTACTTTCGTCAATTAGCGCGTTAATGTGCGCGTTGTATTTCCACGGCGGCAGCGCGGAAAGAATCCCCGCCCCCGCCGCCGATGCCGGCGGATAACCCGCATCCAAAACGGCGACCGCCGCGCCCGCTTTGGATAATTCGCACGCCGTCATCAGCCCGGCGACTCCGCCTCCGACAACGGCAAAATCAAAATTGTCCGCACTCATGACAACGGCGGCGGCAACGGCGCGGCGGCGCGCTCCGCCAGCGATTTGGGGACGACAAAAACTACTTTTTCTTCGCCGCCGTCCATTTCTTCAACCGATGCGCCGTTTTCGCGCAACCGCGCCACCACCTCGCGCACCAGCGGCTCCGGCGCGGACGCCCCCGCCGTCACGCCCGCCACTTTCGCCCCCGCCAGCCACGCCGGCGCAATATCGGCGGCGCAATCCAAAAGATACGCGGGCGTCCCCGCCAAAACCGCCACTTCGCGCAGGCGGTTGGAATTGGAACTCGCCGCGGAACCGACAACCAAAACCACATCGCAGCGCGCCGCCATTTTTTTCACCGCATCTTGGCGGTTTTGCGTAGCGTAGCAAATATCGTCCTTGCGCGGTGCGCGAATCTTGGGAAAGCGCGCCGCCAAACGCGCCGCCAAACGCGCCGTGTCGTCCACCGACAAAGTCGTCTGGGTGACATAACCCAAATTGTCCGGCGCGCGCACTTCCAGCGCGTCAACATCCGCTTCGTTTTCCACCAAATGCATGCCGTCTTCGCATTGTCCGAGCGCGCCTTCCACTTCCGGATGCCCGCGATGTCCAATCATAATCACCTCCGTCCCGGCGGCGCGCAGGCGGATAATTTCGCTGTGGACTTTTGTCACCAGCGGACAAGTGGCGTCGTAAATCCGCTGTTTGCGCGCGGCGGCGGCGCGGCGGATATGCGGCGAAACGCCGTGCGCCGAATACACCAACACCGCCCCTTCCGGCGCTTCGCGCGGGTGTTCAATCACGGCGACTCCGCGCCGCCGAAAATCTTCCACGACATGCCGGTTATGCACGATTTCGTGTTTGACATACACCGGCGCGCCGTGCCGCGCGAGGACGCGCTCCACGATTTCCACCGCGCGCTCCACCCCGGCGCAAAACCCGCGCGGTTTGGCTAATATGATTTTTTCCAGCATTAATGCGCCATGCCTTTTCCGAGATTTCCAATCCGCGCCGCCGCGGCAAACCCCGATTATAATACGCCCGCCCGACAACCCCGCCGTTTCACAAACCGCCAATGATAGAAAAACGCGCCCGCCCCGATTTTTAATCCCTCCAAAATCCTCGTCCCTGCGCTCCAGCGTTGTGATGCATACCAGCGGCGTCCCCGCCGCCTTTTACCGCGCGCAAATCATAAACCCGCCGCAAACCGCCTGCCCCGCCCCGCCCGTCATTCCCGCGAAAGCGGGAATCCAAAATGCCCGCTTTGCCTCAAAATTTTAACAATTCGCCGCAGTTGACTCTTTGGATTCCCGTCTTCGCGGGAATGACGGAGGAAAGGAGCGAATTTATATTCCGTCCGCGGCGAAAGGCGGCGAAAAATTCCGGCTTTCGTGGGAATGGAAAATTTTCCCAATCCGCCCGCAAGCGGGTTATAAAATATCTTCCAGCACGCGCCGCGCTTCGGCGGCGGCGAGAAATGCGGGCGCGCCGGTAATCGCTTTTTCCGATTCGCTTAAGTTTGCAATTTCCCGCCGCAACCGCGCCATAGCCCGTTGCCGCCCGGCGGGGTCGGCGGAATCTTTTGCCGCCATCAACAGCGACAACGCCCGCACCGCCGCGCCGTCCGCCCCCGCCAACAATTGCCGCGCCCGCGGAAAATCCCCCGCCCGCACCGCCGCCGATGCCGCGACAATATTATCCCGCGGCGCAATTTCATCTTTCGCCCCGCCGTTTTCCGGTTTCCGATTATTTTCCGCCGTTGTTGCAATTTCCGCCGTTGTTGTATTTTTCGGCGCAATATCCGGCGCGGAGATTTGGCGCAGCGCATCGGTGATTTTTTTCGCCGCTTCGGCAAAACTTTCCGCTTCGCGCAACGGGGGCAACGCCGCCGCATGCCGCCAACGGCGGCGCGCCCGCGCGAGAAGCAATTCGGCAAAAAAACAACGGGAGGGGATTTCCGCGGCAATTAACGCCGTTTTTTCCGGCGCGCGCAAATCCGCGGCGGCGGATAAATCATCTTCGGCAAAAGACGCGGCGACAACGACATGCATTCCGTCTTCTTCCGGCGGGACGACGGCGGCGCGTCCCGTCTCCCGCAACGCTTCGGCAAGGCGGGCGGCGGACCAAGCGGGGGCGTGTAAAACGATGCGAAACATAAAAGCAAAAGCGGGCGCAAACGCAAAACCGCGCCCAAAAACGCCGCGCGCGCTTGCAACCAAGCCGGTGATGTATTATAATCGGAGATTATGAATACGGTTGTTCTGAAGCGCGGGTTTAGCGGTATCGTCCAAAATTTAACCGTCGGCAAACCGCTAATGATGTTTGCATTTTGCGCGCTTGCGGCGTATCCGCCGGCGCGCGGGGTCGTTTTGCAGGCGCTTTCCGAGGCGTATTTTCAAGTCAGCGTTTTTGTCGCCGCCACTTTATTCGGCATGTTTTTGGTGGAGCGCATGATGCGCCGCGATTTGCGCGCCGTCCTGCAAAAACACGAAAACAAACAAGTGCTTTTCGCCGCCGTGTGCGGCGCGATTCCGGGTTGCGGCGGGGCGATTTTTGTCGTCACCCAATACATCCGCGGTGCGATGAGTTTCGGCGGTATTGTCGCCACATTAACCGCCACGATGGGGGACGCCGCGTTTTTGCTTCTCGCCAAATCGCCGGGGGACGCATTGACCGTGTTTTCGGTGTGTTTTGTGCTGGGCATTGTTTGCGGCTATGCGGTGGATTTGATTCACGGGCGCGGTTTTTTGCGCTTTACCGGAGACGCCGAATACGAAGAAGAAGCGGTGGAAGAAAACCCGCTGCTCTCCCCCGCCTACCGCTTGTGGCTGGCGTTATTTGTGCCGGGCGCGGTTATCGGACTCGGCTACGCAATTATGCAGGGGGAGGTGGAAAGCGCGCTGCAAATTTACGGCGTGGATTGGGTCGGCGCGTTTGGCTCCGCCGCCGCGCTATTGGCGCTGGCGATGTGGACGCTCAATCCTTTGTCCGACATCCGGCTTTGCACTTCGCCCCGCCGGGCGATTTCGCGGCGGGTCGTGGATACGACAAATTTTATTACCATCTGGGTGCTGTGCGGTTTTGTCGCCTACGGCTTGCTGGAAACCGTTTTCGGATTTGATTTGGCGGCGTTATTTGACGCGTGGATTTGGCTCCTCCCCCTCGCCGCCGTCATTGTCGGATTTATCCCCGGTTGCGGTCCGCAAGTTGTCGTCACTACTTTATTTCTAAACGGCGTTATTCCGTTATCGGCGCAGCTTGCCAACGCCGTTTCCAACGACGGGGACGCGCTTTTCCCCGCCATCGCCATCGCCCCGAAAGCGTCCATTATCGCCACGCTCTACACTGCCGTCCCCGCCATCGCCGTGGGCTACGGCTGGATGTTTTTTGCGGAATAACCCCCCGCCGCCGTTTCCGCGCGTTTAATCCAAACCGCGTTTTTACCCCCTACTTTCCTCATTTTAAAATCCCGCAATTCCCGCGCAATCCGGAATCCGGCGTTTTGCGGCATTAACAGCAAACGGCGGGCGAATGCGTTTTGCCGTTTGACTTTGGGCGGAAAAATAATATTGCGGATAACTCCGCGCTGAAATTTATTTTGGCGCAAAAGCGGATTATGGAAAAAATACGCGGATTCCGGATTGCGCCGGAAGGGCGGAAATTTGCGGGAAAAATAATATCCGGGCTCGTTGTTAAATTCCAAGCCCGCCAAAAAAAAGCGGGAACGGCGGATTGGAAAATCCGCCGTTCCCGCAAAACATTACCCCAAAAAACGAAATGACGGGGGCGGAAAAATCCGCCTCGCCGTTGCGCTTTTTGCGCCGTTTACTGGGTTTTCGCCGCGTTTTTCTCTTTCGCTTGGGCGAGCAATGCCACGAATCTTTCGCGGTTTAGCGCACCCGGCGAAGTTTGGTCGCCGACTACCAAAAACGGCGTCCCGCGCACGCCCAACGCGCGCGCCAGCTCGAAATTTTCGCGAAGCTGTTCCGTGACTTCCTCGCTTTGGCTGTCTTTGCGCAGTTTTTCCAAATCCAAACCGACTTCCAACGCCGCATGTTCAAGCGCATCTTCGGTCAGCCGCTCCGCACGCCCCATCAGTTTGATGTGCAGCTCGGAATACAGATTTTGCTTGCGCGCGGCAAGGGCGTAACTCGCCGCTTTGCGCGACAAATCGCCCAAAACGGGAAATTCCACCACGCGGACGCGCGCATTTTCGCCGTTCAACACGCCGAACATCCGCTTGCAATAACCGCATTGGTAATCGGAAAATTCCACGACCAGCGACTGCTCGTCCTTCACCCCGCCAAAAAACGGCAAATCGCGCCCTTGCAACTCGGCAACGGTCAATTCGCGTATTTTGTCGTCCAAACGGGCGCTTGCCGCCGCCAGCGCGGAAGTATTTGGCAGGGTTTCCGCCAATCCTTGCAACGCTTGCTGTTGCGCGGGCGAAAGCGCGCGCTCTTTGAGTTTGGCGTCCAATTGCGCGCCGACTCCCGACAACGCGCCGATGCTCGGAAACGCGTCAAGCAGTTTTTGCACCGCTTGGTTTTGCGGTTCGGTCAGGGTTGCGCCGCCGCCGGCGTGGCCTCCCGTGTCGTGGTAGGCCGCCGCGCCGCCGCAAACCAGCGCGGCAATAAGAAGAATATGGGGTTTTTTCATGGTGATGCTCCTATGTGGATATGCGCCGACATTCGGCGCTCCGCCCATTTTACCACAAAAACCAACAAAGCGGTCAATCCCATGTATAAAATAATCGCCGTTAAATAAGATTCGCTAAACGCGAAAGTGCCGCGCGCCGCCACCCGCGCCGCGCCGGTCAAATCCAACAGCGTCACAACGCTCGCCAGCGAAGAGCCGTGCAGCAAAAAAATCATCTCGTTGCCGTATGCCGGCAGCGCCCGGCGAAACGCCAGCGGACACGACACCAGCGCCAAAGTTTGGACAACCGACAAACCGCAACTGCGCGCCGCTTCCGCTTCTCCGGACGGCGCGTTGTTGAGCGCGCCGGCGAAAATGACCGCGGAATACGCCGCCGTATTCAGCGAAAACGCGATAAGCGCGCACCAATACGGCTCGCGCAGGACAATCCACAGCGGGCTTTCGCGCACCGCTTCAAACTGCCCCAAACCGAAATACACCAAAAATAACTGCACCAAAAGCGGCGTCCCCGTCGCGTAATACGCCAGCGCGCGCGCCGGAAAACGAAACGCCCGCCGCCGCGATTGCAACGCCAACGCCAGCGGCCACGCCAAAATAAACCCCGCCGCCAGCGAAAGCAAAGTCAATTCCACGGTCAACGCCAGCCCCTCCAAATACAAACCGCCGTATTTTTGCAATACGAGGGCGAAATTGTCAATCATTTCCATACCCCCCGCCCGGCGCGTTTTTCCAAAAAATTAAACGCCGCTTCGGAAAGGGCGGTGAGAAAAAGATACCCCGCCGCCGCCGCCGCGTAAAACAAAAACGGCTGGTGCGTTTTCGCTTTTGCCTGCCCCGCCACCGCCATCATATCGTCCGACAACCCAATCACCGAAACAAGCGCCGTGGCTTTTAGCAGGACCAGCCAATTGTTGCGGATGCCGGGCAGGGCGTGGCGAATCATCTGCGGAAACACGACCCGCCAAAATACCGCCCCGCGCGCCAGCCCAAGCGCCAGCCCCGCTTCGCTTTGCCCGCGCGGCACGGCGAGCATCGCGCCGCGAAAAGTTTCGGTCATATACGCGCCGTAAAACAGCCCGATAGCAAATGCGCCCGCCCAAAACGGCGGGATAATCCACGGCTC
>JBPCWY010000014.1:0-10191 GCA_051009035.1 Gammaproteobacteria bacterium | reverse complement strand
GCCGTCGTTTCGCCGCAGGAGATTTGCAAATTCTCCTCCAGCGCCGCGCGGGTTTTCATCGCGCCCATTAACGCGCACGGCAAGTTCGTGCAAACGCACAGCTTGCGCCGCCCGACCGGTTTTAAATCATACATGTTGTAAAAACTCGCCACTTCGTAGGCGCGTATCGCCGGGATGTCCAAGTATTGCGCGACAAACGCTATCGTCTCTTTGGACAGCCAGCGTTTTTCTTTTTGCGCGATGCGCAGCGCGCTCATGACGGCGGACTCCGCCCGCCCTTTGGGATATTTAGCGATTTCGCGGTCTATCGCCGCCAGCGATTCGGCGGAAAGCCCCGCCGCATTGGCAACAAGCGGCGCGTTCATTCCCCGCCTCCGCCCCCGTCCAAACCGCCCTCGCCGTCCCCGCCGGCATCTTCGTCCCCTCCCGGCGAAAAAACGCAAGCCGCGGAGGCAAACGCCAAAGAAACGCAGCCGTAGATAAATACCAATGTTCCCATCACGGCGAACGGGACGGCGAGCCAGCCGGAGAATGCAAAAAAATCATGCACCGGCGCGTAAATATCGTTCCGCAAAAATTCGTAGAGGGCGTAAAACATCAGCGGTCAATTTCGCCGAAAACAACATCCATCGTGCCGATGATGGAAACGACATCGGCGAGCATGTGCCCGCGAATCATTTCGTCCATCGCCGCCAAATGGGGAAAACCCGGCGGGCGGATTTTGAGCCGGTAGGGTTTGTTTGCGCCGTCCGACACGAGATAAACGCCGAACTCGCCTTTCGGGTGTTCCACCGCGCAATACGCCTCGCCCTCCGGCACATGCATGCCTTCGGTAAAAAGCTTAAAGTGGTGGATTAATTCTTCCATGTTGTCTTTCATTTCGGCGCGTTTGGGCGGCGCGATTTTGTGGTCTTCGGCGATGACCGCGCCGGGGTTTTCGCGCAGCCATTGCGCGCATTGTTTAATAATTTCGTTGGATTGGCGCATTTCTTCCATCCGCACCAAATAGCGGTCGTAGCAATCGCCGTTTGCGCCGACCGGAATGTCAAACTGCATTTTGGCGTATACTTCGTAGGGTTGCATTTTGCGCAAATCCCATGCTATGCCGCTGCCGCGCAACATCGGTCCGGTAAAACCCAGCGCTTTGGCGCGTTCCGGCGCGACGACGCCGATGCCCACCGTCCGCTGTTTCCAAATGCGGTTGTCGGTCAGCAATGTTTCGTATTCGTCTACGCGTCCCGGAAAACGGGCGCAAAAATCTTCAATAAAATCCAAAAGCCCGCCCCGCCGCGCGGCGTTTAATTCGCGTACTTCTTTTTCGTTCTTAAAGCGCGACACTTGGTATTGCGGCATCGTGTCGGGGAGGTCGCGGTATACGCCGCCGGGGCGGTAATAGGCGGCGTGCATGCGCGCGCCGGAGACGGCTTCGTAGCAGTCCATTAAATCTTCGCGCTCCCGAAAGGCGTATAAAAACATGCTCATCGCGCCGATGTCCAGCGCGTGCGCGCCGAGCCACAGCAGGTGGTTTAGGACGCGCGTAATTTCGTCAAACATAACGCGGATATATTGCGCGCGCAACGGCGGCGAAATATCGCACAATTTTTCAATCGCCAAAACATAGGCGTGTTCGTTCGCCATCATGGAAACATAATCCAGCCGGTCCATATACGGCAGGGCTTGGATGTATGTTTTGTGTTCGGCGAGTTTTTCGGTGGCGCGGTGCAACAACCCGATATGCGGGTCGGCGCGTTCCACGACTTCGCCGTCCAATTCCAGCACGAGGCGCAAAACGCCGTGCGCCGCCGGATGTTGCGGTCCGAAGTTTAGCGTATAGTTGCGGATTTCAGCCATTGTCGTCCCGTCCTTTGGCGAAAGAATCTTCGCGTATGATTCGGGGCGTGACTTCGCGCGCGGGGATGCTGACCGGCACATAAACCACGCGCTTTTTGTCCGGGTCGTAGCGCATTTCTACATGTCCGGAAAGCGGAAAATCTTTGCGGAAGGGATGTCCGACAAAACCGTAATCGGTCAAAATGCGGCGCAAATCTTTGTGTCCGTGAAATACGATTCCGTATAAATCAAACGCCTCCCGCTCAAACCAATCCGCCGCCGGCCAGATGTCGCAACTGGACGGCAGCTGCGGAAAATCGTCCTCCGGGCAAAACGCGCGGATGCGGATGCGGCTGTTGGTTTGCAACGAAAGCAGATGGTAAACAACGGCAAAACGCCGCCCTTCTTTCCGCCCCGCATATTCGGAATAATCCAGCCCCGCCAAATCTATCATCGTCTCAAAATGCAGGTTTTCGCCGTCCCGCAGGGTTTTTAGTGCGGCGGACAATTCGGCGGCGGGAGCGGTCAGGGTAAGCTCGCCCAGCGCCCGCCGGAGGGCGAAACCCTCCCCGTCAAACTGCGCGCGCAAAATCTCCTCCAAATCCGCCATGCCGGGCATTGTATCACTTTCGCCGTTATTTTTCGGCACAATCTTTCGCCAGCCCGCGCGCCGCCCGAACAATGGGGATGAATTCCCGCGGCAAGCCCTTGTCGTCCGGGTAAATTTCCGCCGCCAGCGCGGTTAATTCGCAATACCGCGCTTGTTGCTGGTATAGGATAAGCAGCTCGCCCGCCGCCCGGTTGCCGGGGACGGGGTCTTCTTCTTTTGCTTGCAGCATAATATCTTCCGCCGTTTCGCCCGGGTTTAATTGGCGCGTAAAATGCGCTTTTTGCCAATAAAACACGGCGCGCAACTGCCGCCCCAAAAGCGGGTCGTCGTCCGGATTAAACCCGCTCATCCATTCCAATTCGCGCCGTATATCATCTTCGCTCATGCGCCCGTATTGAATGCTTTGCCCGTTGGAAGAAATGCGCGCCAGCGGATTTTTGTCCAGCGCATCGGCGATGAGATTGCGCCATTCCGCGTCCAATTCCAGCCCGTTAAAAGACGCCAGCTGCACCGCATTTACCATCTGCGCGACAATAATATAATGCTGCTGGCGCGTCCACAAATCTATGATGTTGCCGTGCAGCGGGATATTTTCGCCGAGCCATTCTTTAATATAATCGGACAAAATAATCCGCGCTTCGGGGCCGTCGCGGTTAACCCGCCGGTAAAACCCGACAAAATCGGAACCGTTTTGCGGGTTGGCGTATAAGTTTTCGCGCGCCGCGTGGTAGTATATCGGGCGGTCGGTGCGGCGGACAAACTCGCGCAGTATTTCGGATTTGGAAATCGCGTTGGGGTTGTTCTGCGGCGGGTGGTCGGGCATTAGCGGCGTATACAACCGCCGCCCGTAAACTAACGCCTGGTCGTTGTAGACGGTCAAATCCGGGCGCTCGCCTTCTACAAAATGCAAATAGCCCACGGGCAAATCCAAGTCGTCAAAAGTAAACAGGACGGCGTTTGGTTCCACGCCGGAAAGTTTTACTTTCGCCAAATCGTGCGCCCAGCGGTAGTCGCGGCGGTTGTTTTTGTGCCAGTGCGCGGCAAGCGAAAGCCCGACAACGGCAACAAGAATCGCCAAACCGCCAAACCGCGCCGCGCGCGGAAAATAGCCGCGCAGCCGGTCAACCGTCCACGCCGCGCCAAGCGCAAGCCAAACCGCCATAATGCCGAATGCCAGCAAGTGATAAACCCGAAACGCCGCCAGCCAAATATATTCCGCCTTAAAATCAAGCAAATACACCATCAAAAAACTCGTCATCAGCCAGCTCACCGCCATGGACAGCCACAGCCATTTATAGCGGGAGCGCGCCATCACGACGCACCCGAGCGCGGCAAACGCAAAACCGAGGGGGGTGAATTGCCATAACATGTCGGACGACAACGCTCCGGCAAAAGTAAGTTTGTCCTCCCACCCGACTCCGGATTGTTTGTCCACTCCCGAATAACCGGAGCGCAAAAAATAAAAAGAAAAATCCACGACTTTTTCTTTTTCGTTTAATCCCAAAAAACCAATCGGGCCGTAAAAATTCGCCGGGTTGTTTTGCGGCTCGTAGCCGGAACGCCACACCATAATCATATACGCCGGAAACGCCCCGGCAAAAACGCCGGCGATTCCCAATAATACGCGCGGCAAAATATTGCCGATTTGGGACAGGACGAGCAAGCCGAGCCCGATGCTGCCGAGTCCCAGCAGCGGATAATGGTTTGCCGCGCCCAGCCCGTAAATAAATGTAATCGCCATAAACAAACGCCGGTGCGCGCCGCCCGAACGCCCGATGTGTCCGGCATAACGCAAACACAGCGCCATCACTACAAAAAAGAACATGGCGTTCAAGGTATACACTTCGGCGATAATCGCCTGCGACCAAAAAGTATCGGATGCGGCGTAACCCAGCCCGCCTAAATAAGCGAAAACCCGCCCGCGCGTTAGCATGGCGACAATGGCGTAAATGGCGGCGCACGCCCCCGCCCCGGCGACTCCGCTGAATAAATGCCCCTTAAACGCCGGTTCGCCAAACGGCAGCAAGTGGTAAAAAATACTCCCCAGCAAAGTATGAATCGGATACCCCGGCGGATGCGCGACGCCAAAAAAATGCAGGTTGGAAATAAACAACCCGTCGTCTTCCAGCGTCACCAAATGCGGCGCGGTTAATCCGTATAACAATACCGCCAAAAAAAACACCGCCGCCATGTGCGGTATTTCGCGCCGCCATTCGCGCGCGATTAAAGTATACGGACGCTGCGCCGCCCGCCACAGCGGCAAATGGAAACCAAGATTTTCGGGGAAATAAGACGGCGTTGCGGCGGCGGCGGAAGCGGCGGCGGGCGGCGGCGTTTTGGCGGGGGCGCGTTCCGGCAATCCGGTTTTTTTGCGCCGTCTTTTGCCGCCCACCGCGGAATCAGGTGCGCGCCAGCGTGTTGGTGCGGCGGATTTTCTTTTGCAACTGCACGATGCCAAACAACAACGCTTCCGCCGTGGGCGGGCATCCCGGCACATAAATATCCACCGGCACGATGCGGTCGCAACCGCGCACGACCGAATAAGAATAATGGTAATATCCGCCGCCGTTGGCGCACGACCCCATGGAAATCACCCAGCGCGGTTCGCTCATTTGGTCGTAGACGCGGCGCAATGCGGGCGCCATTTTGTTGCACAGAGTCCCCGCGACAATCATCACATCGCTCTGCCGCGGGCTGGGGCGGAAGATAACGCCGAAGCGGTCCAAATCATAACGCGAAGCGCCCGCCTGCATCATCTCTACCGCGCAGCACGCCAAGCCGAAAGTCATCGGCCACATGGAGCCGGTGCGCGCCCAATTGATTAAGCCGTCCACCGTCGTGGTGAAATAGCCGCGCTGCGAAAGCAGCGAGCCGACATCCGCCGGCGGGCGCGCCGCGGGCGACAAACTTTCGGTCGGGTCAATTTTGTTTTGCATCGTCATGTTTTCTCCTTAATCGCCGCAAACGCCCGGCACGGCGATTTTTTTAAATAAATGCGGGGACGCCGAAACGCCCGGCGGATACGCGTCCAAACGCGCGCGAAACTCCGGATGCGAAAACGCGGCGCGAAAAGCCGCCGCCGATTCCCATTCCGCGACATTAATAAACACGCCGCTGCCGCTAATACCGCGGTGCAGCTGCGCGGAAACAAACCCGGGCTGCGCTTTCATAAATTCCGCATCGCGCGTCCGCGCCGCCGGCAATGCTTCCGCCTGCGCGGGCGGCGCGGTAAATTTATTAATCAAAACCACCGGCGCTTCTTCCGATTCTATTTGCGCGAATACGGAGATTTGCGCGTCCATCTCTTCAATATTCAATCCCATTCCATCGCCCCCTTTTTCCATTCGTAGACGAATCCGACGACCAAAATAAACAAAAACAGCATGACGCTCCAAAAGCCGACCGCGCCGAGAGTTCCGCCTTTTAGCATAATCGCCCACGGCAATAAAAAGGCGATTTCCAAATCAAACAAAATAAACAAAATCGCCACGAGATAATAGCGCACATCAAATTTCATGCGCGCGTCTTCAAACGCTTCAAAGCCGCATTCGTAAGGCGAGTTTTTGTGCGGGTCGGGACGGCGCGGCCCGAGAACCATCCCGAGCATCACGGGCGCGACCCCGATAAACATCGCCACGCCGATAAAAACCAAAACGGAAAAATATTCTTCAAGCATAATACGCCCCGCCCGCCCGCGCGGTTTTGTCCGCGATAATTTTTTCCCGCGCCGCTTTTTGCAACCCGATAACCGCGCGCGCTTGTTTTTCGCCAAAACCCGCCGCCAACAAAATATCCCGAATTTTTGCCGTATCCAATACCCTGTCTTTAACGCCGGGATTAATTTCGCCGCGCGTAATTTGCATCACGCCAACCAACGCCCGCGCTTGTTTTTCGCCAAATCCGGCGGCGCACAATGTGTCCATAATTTTCATCGTATCAAACATGCCCGCCCCCGCTGATTTTCCACAACGCCGCCGCCGCGCATAATCCCGATATGCCCGCGCCGAGAAGTAAGTAATATTCCGGGTCGCCGTTGCGCGCGCCAAAAATAAAACCGCGCAATAACGCCCCCGCTCCCGCGCATCCCGCCGCCGTTAAACAACATAAACTAAACCGCATTTACGCCGCCTCCGCCGCAAAAACGGGCGCAAAAAACGCCGTTGCAACAACCGCGTTTACCTCGTTTTGCGGTATCGCCATTAAAACCAAACGCCGCAAACCGGTGCCGATGGCCAGACTCGAACTGGCACGGAGAAACCTCCACTGCCCCCTCAAGACAGCGTGTCTACCAATTCCACCACATCGGCATGCCAGCGCATGAAATGTCATTCCGGTATTTCCTCCGCCGCTTCCGGCGGCGGCGCGGGCTCTGCGGGCAGCGAATCTTGGGGCGTTTCCGGGTCGCGCTGCAACTCTTCCAGCACGCCGCTGTCCCGCCGCAATTCTTCCAGCACGCCGCCGCCGCTTCCCAAATATAAACTCAACGCCAGCGATGACGCCAAAAAAATCGTCGCCAAAAACGAAGTCGTGCGGGTGAGAAAATTCGCCTTGCCCGGCGCTTCATACAACCCGCCCCGCGCGCCGCCGCCAAAAGACGAGCCCAGCCCCGCGCCTTTGCCTTGTTGCAGCAAAATCGCGCCCACCATCAACAGGGATGAAATCACCGTTATGGACAGCAAAAATATTTTCATCAACTACCCCGCGCTTGTGCGGCAAATCCGCAAAAAAACGGCGGCATCCAAAGACGCGCCCCCTGCCAAACCGCCGTCCATTCCGGCGCGGTCCAGCAAATCGGCGTTTTCCGCTTTGATGCTGCCTCCATACAATATGCGTATTTTACCGCCAACCGCCCCTTTTTGCGAAATTAACCATTGGCGAATCGCCGCCCGCCGCCGCGCGAGGTCTTCGGCGGACGGCGTTTTGCCGCTCCCAATCGCCCACACCGGCTCGTAAGCAACGGCGCACGGCGCGCCCGGCGGCAGGGTTTTCAGCGCGCGCAACTGCCGCGCAACGGTTTCATCGGCGCGCTCCCGTTGCGCCTCCGTTTCGCCAACGCATAAAATCGGCGACAGCCCGGCGGCGGCGGCGGCGGCGATTTGGGCGGCGCAATCCGCGCTGCTCTCGCCCGCCGCCCGTCTTTCCGAATGCCCGACCAGCGCGTAGCGGCATCCAATATCCGCCAACATCCGCGCCGATACTTCGCCGGTATGCGCCCCTTCCCGCGCGCCGCCAAACAGCGTTTGCGCGCCAACCGCCACCGATTTTGGCAACGCCGCGCGCGCCGCCGCCAAATAGGGAAAAGGCGGGCAAAATACGACATCGCACGCGGGCGGCGGCGAAAACCGCGCCGCCCACTCCGCAACGGCGTTCAAATCGCCGTGCATTTTCCAATTTGCCGCAAAAAGTTTTTTCACCGCCGGGTTCCGAAAAAATCATTGCCAACGGCACAATTTCCCGTTAAATATCTCGCCGCCAAATATTCCGCCGTCAAACATCCCGCCCGCATCGGCGCATCACCCGCGGCGCGCGCCAATCCCGCCGCGGGCGGAGTGTTGCGGGGCATGCTAATCCGGCATGCCGCTTTAACTAATTTTCCGGTTTTTGTCGCCATTTGTAAAAAAAAGATTTACGGGAGCAGCACCGTCGCCCCGGTAGTTTGCCGCGATTCTAATGCGCGGTGCGCGGCGGCGGCTTCGGCGAGGGGGAGCGTTTGTCCGATGACCGGGCGCAATCCGGCGCGCATCGCAAAAAACAAAGCGTCCGCCGAGGCGCGCATGTCGTCCGGCGGCGCGCAATACGCCGCCAGAGTCGGGCGGGTAAAAAACAGCGAACCGTTTTCCGCCAGCAAAGACGGCGCAAACGGCGGCACGGCTCCGGAAGCGTTGCCAAACGAAACAAACATCCCGCGCGGCGCGAGCGATTTGAGCGTGGATTGAAAAGTCGCCGCCCCCACAGAATCAAACGCCGCCGGCACGCCCGCGCCGTTGGTGATTTCGCGCACCCGCGCCGCGACATCTTCTTTGCCGTATAAAATCACATGCGCGCACCCGTGCGCTTTAGCGAGTTCGGCTTTTTCCGGCGTCCCCGCCGTCCCAATCACTTCCACATCCAGCTGTTTCAACCACTGGCAGGCGAGCAATCCGACTCCCCCGGCGGCGGCGTGCCATAAAATCGTATCCCCCGCGCGCACCGGGCAAGCGCGCCGAATTAAATATTCCGCCGTCATACCTTTCAACAACACCGCCGCCGCCTGTTCAAACGAAACATCATCGGGAAGCGGAATCGCCGCATCCGCTTTCAGCAGGCGGTAATCGGCGTAAGCCCCCAACCCGCCAACGCAACACCCGACCCGCGCCCCAAGCGCAACGCCCGAAACGCCGTCCCCGACCGCTTCCACCGTCCCCGCGCATTCCAACCCCAAAGTCGCGGGCAACGCGACCGGATACAAACCCGTGCGGTGGTAGATATCAATATAATTCACCCCGACCGCGCGCGTTTTAATTAAAATTTCGCCGTTGCCGGGCGGCGGCAACGCGGTTTTTTCGCGGCGCAACACATCGGCGCCGCCGGTTTCGTAAATGCGAATCGCAGTCGCGTCCATACTTTCCTTTCTCCGCGCGGGCAATGTTTTAAGTATAATAACACAATGCGCCAAAAAAACACCGCGCCCCGCACAAGCGCCGTTTTAGTTTTAATCGGCGCAACCCGCGGCGTTTGCGCGGCGGGCGAATTATCGCGGCGCGGCAAAGTTTTTTTGCGCCCAAAACGCGGCGAAAATTTTACGCCGCGCAATGTTTGGATGCACCCGTAAATTGTCATGCGCCAAAACGAACAATTTCCGCCCCCGCTTCGCGGTTTGTATCTTATTTCGCCCGTGCCGGAAAACGGCGCGGCATTCAATAACGCGCAATTAAATTCCGCGGCGTTAAACGATTCCGAATTGCGGCAATTAAGTGAAACGGCATGGCTTAAAAAATGCGATGCGGCGCTTGCCGGCGGCGCGGCGGTTTTGCAATACCGCGACAAATCCGAAGATGCGGAAATTAAAAAACGGCGCGCTTGGCAATTAAAAGAATTATGCCGCAAACACGGCGCGCTTTTCATCATCAACGATTCCCCCGCATTGGCGGCGGAAACATGCGCGGACGGCGTCCACTTGGGCGCGAAAGACGAAAGCATCGCAAACGCGCGGCGCATTGCCGGACCAAAAATAATCATCGGTATCTCCTGCGGAAAAAGCATAACGCGGATGCATGCGGCGGCGGCGGCGGGCGCGGATTATTGCGCGTTTGGCGCGGTATTTCTTTCTCCGACAAAACCGGAAGCGGCGCGCTGTCCGCTGACAATCATTACCGCCGCAAAAAAAGAATGCAATTTACCGCTCGCGGCAATCGGCGGCATTAACCCGCAAAACGCAAAAAAAGCATTCGCCGCCGGAGCGGACATGGCGGCGTCATGCGCCGGCATCTTCAACGCCAAAAACATAACACAAGCCGCCCTCCAAATAATCGCCGCGCAAATCATTTAATCAAATCCGCCGGTTTCGGCATCGTCCGGCGAAAAAAAACCGCCCTCGCGGTTGCGCATCCGAAAAAACCGCGGCGCAGTTTTAACGCTTACGAAGCCATGCCCGCCAGTAATGCGGCGAGGGCTACTGCGTGGATTAGCATGATTGCTTTGTCTTTCCATAAAACGCCTACGGCGAACCAGCCGATTAATCCGGCGAGAAATAGATAAATGTTCCACGGCGT
>JBPCWY010000013.1:0-13127 GCA_051009035.1 Gammaproteobacteria bacterium | reverse complement strand
CCCAAAAACAGGCGGTACGACTTATATTAGTTAAAAACTAACTAAAACGGATTAATGTATTAATTTGATTAATGCTAATATTATTTTGCAGATTTATTTTTGGGAGGAGGAGGGCAAAAAATGTTTAAACTCGGAGCAGACAATGTCCGCCGAATATAAAAATTTTCGGGAACACCTCATCAGAGGATGGAACTTTCGGCATCCGCGGTCAATGTGGTCGCTACGGACGGGCGCGGCGGCGTGACCGTATCCGCCATGACTTCGGTATCGGCGGCCGGAGATTTGCCGACTCTGCTTGTGTGCATTCATCATTTGTCGGCGGCGGCGTTCGTCTGCAATGCGCCGGGAGAAAACGGAGAAAAAAATAATGAGCACGACGGGTAATTTAACGCGCGCTCAGTGGCGCGAAAAAGCGGACAAATTGCAGTTTCGCAACCGCTGTTTTATTGACGGTAAATTTTGCCCGGCGATGTCGGGCAAAACATTTGCCGACATTAATCCGGCAAACGGCGAAACTCTGGCCGAAATCGCCCGCGGCGGCGAAGAAGACATCAATCACGCCGTAGCGGCGGCGCGGCGCGCGTTTATTGACGGACGCTGGTCGCGGCGCACGCCGGAGGAACGCAAAAAAACGCTGCTCAATCTGGCGGAACTCATCCGCGGCCATGTCCACGAATTCGCGCTTTTGGACACATTAGACATGGGCAAACTCATCAATGACAGTTTTACTATTGATGCGCCGGGCGCGGCAAATTTTTTTCAATGGCACGCCGAAGCGGCGGACAAAATTTACGGCGAAATTGCGCCGGCGGGCGCGGGCAATTTGGCGCTGATTCAGCGCGTGCCGGTCGGCGTTGTCGGCTGCGTAGTGCCGTGGAATTTTCCGCTGGACATGGCGGCGTGGAAACTGTCGGCGGCGCTGGCCGCGGGCAATAGCGTGGTATTAAAACCCGCCGAACAATCGCCGTTATCGGCGTTACGACTGGCCGAACTGGCTATGGACGCCGGTCTGCCCGCCGGCGTGTTGAACGTGGTGCCGGGGTACGGCGAAGAAGCGGGGATGGCGCTGGGAAAACACATGGATGTTGATTGCCTGGCGTTTACCGGTTCGACCGAAGTGGGCAAACTTATGCAGCGCTACGCCGGCGAAAGCAACATGAAACCAGTGTGGCTGGAAACCGGAGGCAAAAGTCCCAACATTATTTTTGCCGACGCCGATTTGGCCGACGCCGCCGACATGGCGGCGTTCGGCATTTTCTTTAACCAAGGCGCGGTATGTTCGGCAAACTCGCGGTTGTTGGTGCATCGCGCGGTCAAGGATGAAATGCTGGAACGATTGGTGCAAAAAGCCGCTGCCATTCGCCCCGGCGACCCGCTTGATCCCGCCTCGTCCATGGGTGCACTGGTGGACAAGAACCACGCCGACCGCGTTATGTCTTACATAGACGGCGGCAAAAAAACTTCGCGACTACTGGTGGGCGGCGAACGCCTGACTATGGGCAACTCCGATGCATTTGTGACTCCCGCCGTGTTTGACCGGGTAAGCCCCGACTGCGCCATTGCCCGGGAAGAAATTTTTGGTCCGGTATTGGCGGTCATTGAGTTTGATTGCGAACAAGAGGCGGCGGCTATTGCCAACGACAGCCCTTACGGACTTGCCGCATCGGTGTGGACGCGTGATATGGCGCGCGCGCTGAACATGGCCGAACAGTTGCATGTCGGCACCGTATCGGTCAATACGGTGGACGCCCTCAGCGCAATAACGCCCTTTGGCGGTATGAAACAGTCGGGCTACGGGCGCGATTTGTCGCTGCATTCGTTTGACAAATACAGCGCCCTGAAAACGGTGTGGATAAAATATTAAGCGGGACGGCGGCAAAACAAACATGCGTGCAAACTTTACTTTTCGCCGTCTTGAATATTTTATCGCCGTGGGCGAGACCGGCTCCGTTGCGGGCGCATCCGGCAAACTGAACGTATCGCCGCCCTCCATCTCCGCCGCCTTGGTGCAGCTGGAGGAAGAGCTTGGCGTACAGTTGTTTATTCGCCGGCGGGCGCACGGCATGGCGCTAACCAGCGGCGGGCGGCGCTTGTTTTATGAGGCAAAAAAAGTGCTGCGGCATGCCGGGAATCTGCAAAACATTGCCACCGATTTGTACGAGCAGATTTCGGGGGTTTTACGAGTCGGATGCCTGCAGACAGTGGCGCCGCTTATTTTGCCATGGCTGCGCAAAGATTTTGAAGCCAAGTTTCCCCGGGTGCGCGTTTGCCAGACCGAAGACCACCATGCCGGGTTGTTGGCGGCGCTGCAAAACGCCGACATTGACCTGGCCCTGACATATGACTTGAACATTTCCGCCAACATTCATTTTGAGCCGCTCGCCAGTTTGCCGCCGTATGCCATGTTTGCGCCCGAACATCCGCTTTCTGCGCGCCGCACTGTCACGCTGGCGGATCTGGCACCCGAACCTTTAATACTGCTGGATTTACCGCTCAGTTCGACATATTTTCTTTCCATGTTCAAGTTGACGGGAATTGTCCCCCGCATTACGGAACGGTCAAAGGATATGGCGTTGGTGCGTTCCATGGTCGCCAACGGATTTGGTTATTCGCTGGGCAACGTCCGTCCCCGCCCCGAAATTGCGCCGGACGGCAAGCGGTTGAAACATGTGCCGCTCAAAAACAACTTGCGCCCGATGCGGTTGGGGCTGGCGGTGTGCCGCACCGACAACTACACCACGCGGGCGGCGGAGGCGTTTTGCGAGAACTGCCGCAACATGATTACCACGGATACTCTGCAAGGCATGTCCACGGCGAATGCGGACGGCGCGGAGGACGACCGGTGAGCCGCAATCCCCGCTACGATGTGCTGTTTGAGCCGGTGATGATCGGCTGCAAAACCGCCAAAAACCGCTTTTACCAAACGCCGCACTGCAACGGCGGCGGATACCGCGATCCTTCCGCCGCCGCCGCCATGCGCGGCGTAAAAGCCGAAGGCGGCTGGGGCGTGATATTTACCGAACAATGCGAAATGCACCACTCTTCGGAAATTGCGCCGTTTATTGAATTGCGCCTGTGGGAGGACAAGGACATTCCGATGCTGGCGCGCATGGCGGACAGCATCAAAGTGCACGGCGCACTTGCCGGCATTCAACTCGCCTATTCGGGCATTAACGGCCCCAATTTGTATTCCAGAGAAGTGCCGATGGCGCCGACGGCGTTGCCTGTCCGCACATTTACCAACGATCCAGTGCAGGCGCGGGCGATGGACAAACGAGACATTAAAAATTTAAGACGCTGGTTTGTCAACGCTTTTGTGCGGGCAAAAACCGCGGAGTTTGATCTGGTGTGTTTATACGGCGCGCACGGGTTCGGAATTTTTCAGCACTTTTTGTCGCGCGCGACCAACCAGCGCGGCGATGAATACGGCGGCAGTTTAAAAAACCGTTCCCGTTTTATTCGCGAAGTCATCGCCGACGCCCGTGAGGCGGTGGGGGATTCCATGGCGATTACGCTCCGGTTGTCGCTGCGTGAAACAATCGGTGATTTGGGGTTTTCCAACGCCGAACTGCGTGATTTTATCGGCATGCACGGCGACCTGCCCGATTTATGGGATTTGGCGCACGGCGCGTGGGAGGATTGTTCGGCGACTTCGCGATTTGCCGGCGAAGCCGCGCAAGAAGAGCTGGCGCGGGGCGTAAAATCTTTGACCTCCAAACCCGTCGTCGGCGTCGGACGTTTTACTTCGCCGGACACCATGGTGCGGCAAATCTCCTCCGGTGTACTGGATTTTATCGGCTGCGCCCGTCCGTCCATCGCCGATCCGTTTTTGCCGAAAAAAATAGAGGAAGGACGCGAAGACGACATACGCGAATGCATCGGCTGCAACATGTGCGTTGCCGGCGACATGACCCAGTCCATTTCGCGATGCACGCAAAATCCGGCTTTTATGGAGGAATGGCGCAAAGGGTGGCATCCGGAAAAAATGAATCCGAAAGGACGTTCGAAAACTGTGCTGGTAGTCGGCGGCGGTCCCGCCGGACTGGAGGCGGCGCGCGCGCTGGCCGAACGAGGATATGAAATCACTCTCGCCGAAGCGGGGCGGGAACTCGGCGGGCGCGTACTGGCGGAATCCAAACTGCCGGGGCTTGCGGAATGGCGGCGGGTCAAAGATTACCGCGAACATCAGTTGAAAAAAAAGGGCAATGTCATGATTTGCCCGGACAACCGGCTGGGCACGGATGAAATTTTGGAGTTCGGCTTTCAGCATGTGGCGCTGGCAACCGGCGCCGCATGGCGAAAAGACGGCGTCGCCAGACAACATGTCGTACCGGTACCGGTGGACGGAGGCATGCCCGTATTCACGCCGGACGACTTGATGGCGGGAGAAATTCCCCGCGGGGAAGTCGTGGTATTCGACGACGACCACTATTACATGGGCGGCGCGCTCTCCGAGTTGCTGGCGCAAAACGGCGCAAAGACGACTCTGGTTACGCCGGCGGCGCATGTTTCGGAATGGACTTTTAATACTTTGGAGCATACCGCCATACACAAACGGCTGGCCGGCATGGGCGTGCGAATTATGCTCAACCGCGGTTTGTTAAAAATTGGCGGCAGCGGCGTTGCAACTTGTTGCGTCTACACCGGCGATGCACAAACGCTGGCATGCGATGCGCTGGTAATGGTGGCGTCCAGAACCGGCAATGACGCATTGTGGAAGGCGCTTCGCGACCGGGAAGCGGAATGGAAAGATTACGGCATTGAGTCGGTCAAAATATTTGGCGATGCCGAAGCCCCCGGCCCAATCGCCTGGGCGACCTACGCCGGTCACCGCTATGCGCGCGAGCTGGACGGCGCGAACCCCGGAGACGCCCCGCCGTTTCGCCGCGAAATTGCCGAGTTGAGCGACTGACGAAACATAACGCCATATCGGCAAAACGAGTTAGTTTTTAACTAAGAAAATAAAATTAACTTTTCGGGTTTTCCTGTGATACCATTGATTCATGTTTGCAGAAAATTTTTCTTGGTTTTTACGGCGCGGCGGACGCGCGCCCGCCTGTACGGGAGCGGCGTGATGAGCGCGGGCCGCATCCATCGTTACCCCGAATTCGCCCCGATGGCGGGACTGTGCCTTTTTCTGCTTTACGCGCCGCTGGTAGTGGTGATGGTTTATTCTTTCAACGATTCCAAATCCGTTATCGGCTGGGAAGGCGCGAGCTTGCGCTGGTACCACGATGTTTTTTTTGGATTGGAATCCGCCAAATTTAAGGAAGCCGCATGGAACTCGCTGTCCATCGCCTGTTGCGCGGCAACGGCGGCAACCGCCATTGCCACCGCCGCCGCCGTGGCAATGGCGCGGGGCGGTGTTTTCCGTGGCAAGACGGTCACTTTCGGACTCATCAACCTGCCTATCATGGTGCCGGAAATTGTCACCGGCGTGGCGACTTTAATATTTTTCAGCGCCATCGGTTTCACCCGCGGTTATCTGACTATTTTGGTTGCGCACATCGTATTTTGCATTCCCTTTGCCTACATGCCGGTGGCGGCGCGATTGCAGGGCATAGAACCCGATTTTGAACAGGCGGCGACGGACTTGTACGCAAACGGCGCCCGGGCGTTTCGCTATGTGTTGATGCCGCTTTTGATGCCCGGCATTGTTTCGGGTTTTTTGCTGGCGTTCATCATTTCGCTGGACGATTTTATCATCACCAGTTTTGTCAAAGGTGCGGGCGTGGAAACTCTGCCGACGGCAATTTTCGGTTCGGTCAAGCAGGGCATCAAGCCCAACATTATGGCAATATCAACCTTGTTGTTGCTGGTTTCGGCGTTGCTGGCGGCGCTGTCCTATTTTGCCGGCAAGATCGGAAAATCTTCGCCCACTGTTTTTTACCCCCAATCCAAAAAGGAGTCCTCCTCATGAAAACCTCTAAAGCAGCCGTTTTAGTACTCGCCTTTGCCGTGAGCGCAATGCCCGCGGCATCCGCTATTGCCGCGGAAAAACTGTCGCTCTACAACTGGTTTGAATACATGCCGCAAGAGCTTCTGGACAAATTCGCCGCCGAAACGGGCATAGACGCCACCATGGACACCTACGATTCCAACGAGGCGATGCTGGCATCCCTCAAGGCGGGCGCGCTGGGCGATTACGATCTGGCCGTCCCCGGCGATTACATGGTCAAAATCATGGCGGACGAAGGTCTGCTGGACGAGTTTGCTCCGACGGAGTTGAAAAACTTCGGCAACATAGAAGAGCAGTGGCGCAATGTCAACTTTGATCCCGGCCGCAAACATTCTATTCCCTACCAATGGGGTTCAACCAGTTTTTCGGTTGACCGCGCCGTCTACAAGGGCGACATTCGCACCACCGAACTTTTGTTTAATCCGCCGCCGGAGTTATCCGGCAAAATCAACATGTTGGATTCGCAGGGCGAAGTGCTGGCCTTGGCATCGCTGCATCTGGGCATTGCGCAGTGCAGCAACGACCGCGCCGAGCTCAAGACGCTTGATAACCTGCTGCAAAACGCCAAAAAACACTGGGCGTCCTTTGGTTCGGATACCGCCAAGGATTTGCTGGTGTCGGGAGATGTTGCGGCGGGCATGATATACAACGGTTTTTCCGCCAAGGCGCGCGCCGAAAAACCGACCATTGAATATTCCTATCCGCGACAAGGGTTCATTGTCTGGATGGACAACATCGTGCTGTTAAAGAACGCGCCCAACCGGGACAATGCACTGAAGTTCATGGACTTCATGTTGAGACCGGAAAATGTCGCCGTGCTGACAAATTTTGCGCAGTACGCCGCCGGCGTCAAGGGGGTCGGACCCTATCTGACCGAAGAACTGCGCACCAGCCCGGAATCGGTTCCGCCGGCGAACGCCAAAGGTTCTTTTATTGAAGTATGCGCCGAAGAAACTCAAGTGCTGTACGACGCCATTTGGCAAAATCTGAAAAAATAACGGGAGATTGCAATGATTAAAACTGGCGATGAATATCGGGAATCTTTGCGCGACGGGCGCGAAGTGTGGATGAGCGGCGAGAAAGTCGCCGATGTGACGACGCATCCGGCGTTTCGTCCCATTGTGGATGTCCGCGCCCGCATCTATGACATGGCGCATGAAGATTCCTCCCGCAAGGTGATGACTTACGCCGACGACGAAAGCGGCGAACCGTGCTGCATCGCTAATCGGTTGCCCTGCAGTATTGAAGATTGGCGCGACAAAGAGCGCGCCGTGGACGCCGTATTGCAGGACCTCGGCGGCGTTGTCATTCGCGTCGGGGACGAAACCATCGGCGAAATGTGGTCTCTTTACGACGGGCAGGAAGTGCTGAACGAAATTGACCCGCAATTTTCCGACAACATTCGCCGCCATGTTGAGCGCGCGCGCCTTACCGACCCTTTTCATGTTTCCGCCAACACCGACCCCAAAGGCGACCGTTCCAAGCCGCCGCAAGAGCAGGACCCCGACATGTTGCTGCATGTCGTCAAAGAAACGGACGCCGGACTCGTCGTGCGCGGCGCGAAGTTTGAAACCGCTTCCGCCTATTCCAACCAAGCTTTTGTCAAGCCCACTATCGCCCAGTGGCGCGATAACGAGAAACTTTCCAATTATGCGGTGGGATTTGTCGCCGCTATGAATGCGAAGGGCATTCGCCATATTTGCCGCGCCCCGCTTGCGCGGGAGGGACGCGAAAGCGATTATCCGCTGGCGTCGCGTTTTGACGAAATTGACTCGCTGATTGTGTTTGACAATGTTTTTGTGCCGTGGGAGGATGTGCTGTTTTACCGCCACACCCGCGCCGCCTCCTATATTCGCGGCACGCTTCACCGGTACAGCGCTTTTCCTTTTGTGCTGCGCGTCCAATACATCGCCGACATGTTAATTGGCGCCGCCCTGCACAATTTGCGCCAAACCGGATTGGACAACAATCCGCTGGTGCGCGAAAAACTCGCCACCCTCGCCTGCTACCGGGAGGGCATTCGCGCCCATCTGCAAGCCGCAATCGCCCTCGCCGAAAAAAGCCCCGGCGGTTTGCTTATGCCCAACCAATCGCTGCTTTACGCCGGCCGGGTGCTGGCGTGTTCGCGTTTGCCGGCGATGATGCACATCGCGCGCGAATTGTGCGGCGGGCAAATTTGCCTGACGCCGGACCGGAAGAGTTTTGCCGCCGACGGCAGCGGCAAGTGGCTCAAAAAATATTACACCCTCAACGACGATTGGGACGCCGAAGACCGCCGCAAACTGCTGGCGTTTGCCCGCGACTTGCTCAATTCCGATTACGGCGGCCATCGCGTGACTTTTGAGCTGTTCGCCCAATCGCCGCCTTTCGCGCATCTCAACGCCGTGTACAATAATTTTGACTTTGCCGGACCGCTGGACTTTGTCCGCCGCGCGGCGGGCGTTGGCGGCGCGGGAGGAGGCAAAAAATGAAGCATAAACGCATTCGCCCGTTTAATACGCGCGATACTTATCCCGAACAAAATTTGGACAATGATTTGTGCCAGGCGGTTGTCGCCAAAGGGGCGATGGTTTTTTTGCGCGGACAAGTGTCGCAGGATTTGGAAACCCGCGAATCGCTTTTTGCCGGCGACGCCGCCGCGCAAACGCGGCGGACGATGGAAAACATCAAACTTTTGCTCGCCGAAGCGGGCGGCGAAATGGAGGACATCTGCCGCATTGTCGTTTATCTGACCGACATTCGCTCGCGCGGGGCGGTGTACCGCGAAATGGGCGCGCATTTGCGGGGCGTGTTTCCCTGTTCTACCGGCATTGTCGTGAACGCGCTGGCGCGTCCGGAATGGCTTGTGGAAATTGAAGCCACCGCCGTCATCGCCGACTGACCGCCATGTCACGCGCGCTTGTCACAGCCCTCCAAAAAATCGCCGCCGCGCCGATTGACCGCGCGTCTGCCATGCCGCCGGCGATATACACTTCCGAGTCGTGGTTGCAACTGGAGCGGGCGCAAATTTTTACCCGGGAATGGATTTGCGCCGGTCGCGCCGATGCCGCGCCGCGCCGCGGCGATTATTTTGTGTTCAACATCGCCGAACATCCGATTTTTGTGATCCGGGATGACGACGATGAATTGCGCGCTTTTTCCAATGTATGTCTGCACCGCATGACGCGATTGTTGGGCGGTACGGGTAATTGCAAAAGAATCGTCTGCCCCTACCACGCATGGACTTACGACCGGCAGGGGCGGTTGACCGCCGCGCCGTTTATGAAAGAACGCCCCGGCTTTGACATGACAAAAATGCGGTTGCCGGAAATTCGCTGCGAAACATGGCAGGGCTGGGTGTATCTTACGCTAAACAACAAACAGCAAAGCGTCGCCGCGCGCCTGCGCGAGTTGACTCCGTATTTGGAGGGATACAACATGGCGAATTACCGGCAAATCGCCTGCGAAGACGATGTGTGGAATACCAACTGGAAATGTCTGACGGAAAATTTTATGGAGGGCTATCATCTTCCGGTGGCGCACCGCAAAACCTTGGGCGGTCATTTTCCCGTGCGCGAAACGCGTTTCGCAGACAAAACGCACAAACATTTCACCCTGCAAACTTTCACCAAAAAAACATCGGCGATTGTAGGCACGGCGCATCCCGACAACACAATTTTGCGCGGCGAAAAACGGCGCACTTCCGTGCTGGTCACCGTCTATCCCTCCCACATGTATTCGCTGGCGCCCGACCATTTGTGGCATCTTTCTTTGCAGCCCCGGGGAACGGGAAAAGTCGCCATTCGCTTTGGCGCGGCGCTGGCGCCCGAAGTGGCGGACGCGCATCCGGATTTGGACGCTTTTACCTCCGATGTGGTGAAGTTTTTGCGCGCCGTTAATGCGGAAGACCGCGCGGTGGTGGAAAGCGTGTATGAAGGCATGAATTCGGGACTGGCAAAGCCCGGTCCGCTGTGCTGGCTGGAACGCGAAGGACACGAATTCGCCGGTTATTTGGCGCGCATGATTAAAGCGCGCTAAAAGACGGTTGATGGTTTTAAATCAAGGATGTCGCGATGACTTTTTCCATTTGCGGGCGTTGCGCGAAAACCGGAATGGTGGGCGTGGCGATAACGACTTCCAGCATTTGCGTTGGAAGCCGTTGTCCGTGGGTGCGCGCCGGAGTCGGCGCGGTATCCACACAAAATGTGACGCTGCCCTCTCTCGGCGCGACTGTGCTGGATAATATCGCGCGCGGCGACCGCTGCGAAACGGCAATCAATGGCGCGCTGGGCGAAGATTCTTTCGCCGACTACCGGCAGGTTATTGCCATGGATGCGGCGGGGCGCGGCGCCGTTTTTTCGGGCGCCAAAACGCTCGGCATAAACGCGACGGCGACGGGAGAAGATTGCGTCGCCGCCGGAAATTTATTGGCGAATGCGGAACTGCCTTTTGTCATGACACGCGCTTTTGCGGCGGGCGCGGCGCTTAGTTTGCCGGAGCGTTTATTGCGCGCGTTGGAAGCGGGATTGCACGACGGCGGCGGCGAGGAGGGCGAAGTGCATTCCGCCGCTTTGTTGGCGGCGGACAAACAACCGTGGGCATTGGTGGATTTGCGCGTTGATTGGGACGACGATGCGCCGTTATCCGCCTTGCGCCGCTTATGGGAGGCGTACGAACCGCAAATGCAAAATTATGTGACACGGGCGTTGAATCCGCCGACAGCGCCAAGTTACGGAGTGCCGGGCGATGAATAACAAAATTTTTCAAACGCGCCATGCAAGCGGCGGCGTTTGCCGTCCGTCTTGTTTTTTTTGGAAACGGTATTTTTCTTTACCATGCAAACTACTGCGGCCGGGACAACGGGATTCACTATCTTGGCGGCGCACTTGCGCGCGCGGGAAAAGCGCCGGAAGTTTTGGCCGCGCAATTGGAGAAACTGGCGGCGAAGGCGGAGGAGGAACGTCCGCCTTATTCCAAAAACCGTCCAAACTTTTTTTGGGTTGAATAACGGATTAAGAATCCCGATGACCAAAACCGCGCGCCTTAATGCACGATTTAATCGGCGCGCAGTTTGGCGCTGCCGAATGCCCGCCGGCGCGTCCGTTAATATGCGCGTTATATCGCCTGCCGCCTGTCATCACCCGCGCCGCCGTCCCGCCACTTTTGCCCGAAATGCCGCGGAGTTATGGGATAATGCGCGGCGGGGGAGGCAAAAAATGTTTGAACTCGGAGCAGGCAATGTCCGCCGAATATAAAAACTTGCGGGATCGCTTCATCAAAGGGATGGGGCTTTCGGCGTCCACGGTCAATGTGGTCACCACGGACGGACGCGCCGGACGCGCCGGCGTGACCGTGTCCGCCATGACTTCGGTGTCGGCGGACGGAGATTTACCGACGCTGCTTGTGTGCATTCATCATTTGTCGCCGGCGGCGCAAACCATCGTCGACAACAAATGTTTCTGCACCAATGTGTTGAAGGACAATCAGATTTATATTTCCGACATATTTGCCGGACGGCAAAAGCCGGAAAACGGCGACAAGTTTTCTTGCGCCCGGTGGCGTTCCATGCCCAGCGGCGCGCCGCGGGCGGAAGACCCGTTGGCCGCCTTTGACTGCAGGGTGAAAAGCAACGAGCGGGTCGGCACGCATCATGTATTTATCGGCGAAGTGGAGGACATATTCATTTCCCCGCACGGCAATCCGCTGATTTACGCCAATCGCGCCTACGGCTCTCCGGTGCGCATTAACAATCCGGCGCGGTCGCGCAATAAACAGGCGCGCTGCCGCATCGGTGCGTTTCATACTTTCGGTCCTTATGTGCTGCCGGCGTTGCTGCGAAAAATACGGGACGACGCCGGAGGTTTGGATTTGGACTTATACGAAGGCGACCAGCGTTATCTGACCGAACTGTTGTACGCCGGAGAAATAGATTTTGCTTTCCTGTATGATTTGGATTTGGACGACGGCTGGGAAAAGCGCAAAATTACCGAAATGAATCCGTATGTTTTGCTGGCGGCAAACGCCGCGCTGGCCCGCCGCGCCGAAATCTCCGTGCGCGAGTTGCAGGACAAACCGATGGTGCTGCTGGATGCGCCGCCCAGCGGTGATTATTTCATATCGCTGTTTGACGGCGCCGGCGCCCCTAATATCGCCTACCGGACAAGATCTTTTGAGATGGCGCGGGGCATGGTCGCGCACGGACTGGGTTATAGTTTGCTGGCGACCAAACCGGCGTCTTCCATGAGTTATGACGGCAAAGCGCTGGTTACGCGTCCGCTCGCCGAAAATCCGACAGTCAGCAGTTTAGTACTGTGCAGCAAAAAACATGGCGCCCGCAATGCCGCCGCCGCGCGCTTTTTGCAACATTGCAACGAACATTTTGGCGGGGTAACATCCCGCCAAGACGACGACCGGCAGCCGGTTTGAGGGGATGATTAGCCGCACCGGGACCGAGACACGGACCGGACTCCTACGGGAGATGGTAGCGGAAAATATTGGACAATGGGGGCAACCCCGGTCTTTCGGCGCCTGCTCATTTTGGCCCGTGTTTTTTATTTTTTTGTCCACAAGGACAATAATCCCCGGGCTGTGTCGGCGAAATTCCGATGCGTGCGCCGGGGGTTTTTTGTTATAATCGGAAAATAGCGACGTAACAAATTACTTTTTTGTCGCGTCCGCCGTTGCGGGAATGGGGCGGACGCGCCAAGCGGACAATAAACCGGAGAAACCAATGAAAAAAGCGCCAATGAAAAAATATTCTGTTTGATATATTGCGTTCTTGCCGCCGCAAGGCGCGCGGACCTCGGACATCACCGACCGCGCGGAAATTTATTAAGCGGGCGGATTTGTCCGTTTGTCGGCGGGTTTGCAAAACTGGATTACGGAAATTACTGAAATTTAAGAAAAAAATCGGTAACTTTGGTAAAAAGCGCGGTATAATTTTCGCAAGCGTTTGAATCTTTTATTCGGTTAAAACGGGAATTTTTTAATGATTGCCGGACATAAAACTTTATGAATAAAACATATTTTTTTGTTCTTGTGCTGGGCGTGGCTTGCTTGGCGTCGGGCGGCATTTTTGTCAAACTCAGCGAATTGGGACCGATTGCCACCGCGTTTTACCGGATTCTTTTGGCGATGCCGCTGGCGATTTTATGGGCCAAGTTTTCCGCCGCCCCGCGCCCGCGCGCCG
>JBPCWY010000012.1:0-7389 GCA_051009035.1 Gammaproteobacteria bacterium | reverse complement strand
GCGGCTGAAGGCGGGGAGGTGACATTGATGGGCGGTGCTGGCGTGATTGGTGGCGGTGTACTGGTTGCTGCCGGCGCTTCTACGGGCACAACTCAGGCTGACCCCGTTCGAGTTATTGGCGGTTCGGGCTCGGGTTTCATCGTTCAAGGCGGTGATGTTCGCGTGAGCGGCGGGCCTGGTCTTACTACTGGCAACGGTGGCGATGTGACGATTGCCGGGGGTCTGTCCGGGGGTGCGGGCGGTAACGGGGGTGATCTCATTCTCTCACCGGGTGGCGTGGTGGCTGGGGCGGGCGCGGTGGGCGCGGTTAGGGTATCGTCGAGAACGGGTTTAGCGTTCGATTTCAATACCTTTTCGTGTCGATTCACGGACGCGGGCAACGATCTGGTGCTGACGATGCCGAGCGGTCGAACTATCACGTTTGCTGACGCAGGCGCCAATCTCACCTTGTAGGAGAGGGTTATGAGTGAAACCGGCATTATTACGGGCAAACGCTTTGCCGACACGCCGTACGAAGAAGACGCGACTCTGGCGATCCCTTTCGGTGTGGCGCGCGCATTGAGTGGCGTCCCCGTTGACTTGCCACCGCCCGAAGCCGATGGCGACACGTTGAATGCGACGATTGCCTCGAGGGATCGGGCGTCGCCTGCTGAGTCGACCAGCAACTTACCGGCGTACGGCACGTGATGAGCCCGCAAGAGGCGCTATTGCGCATTGATCGGGCGGTGGCCGAGGCGCGGTTGAGCCGGGCCGATCACCAGGCGACGCAAGCGGCCATGCACACGGTGGCCGAAGCGTTGAACCATTATTCTGATTTACTCGAGCAGTCTCATGCCAGCGACGAACAACGATCCGACTCAACCCCTGCCGGGCGCGACGCCTCAGCCAACGGAGAGCTTCTTACCGACGGAGGTGCGGCGTCATCGCATGATGGTGGCGGACGGGGGAACAGTCAAGCCCGAATATCAGGCACAGGACTACGAGATGAATAGACCGTACCGCCATGACATCGACTGGTCGAAGCACAGCTTTGGTATTGCGGATGCGGCTTACAGCGCGACACCGCCGAGCCCGCGCGTCACCTCACGCGACCGGGATGGCACGGCGAACACGGACAACAATCTGGAGGCTTACGCCTGATGATCAGTAATTCGGAACGGGATCGGCGTCTGGACGATTTGCAAACGCCTTCGATTACAAAGACGGATGCGGCGGAAGCGATTATCAGCACGGAATACATCAATCACGATATGGTGACGATTTGCATAGCGACTTGTCGCAACGGCTATGTGCTGGTGGGTGCGTCCGCTTGTCAAGATTCGGATAACTTCGATCCGGACTTGGGGGCAAAGCTCGCGTTTGATGATTGTGTGCGCCAAGTGTGGCCGCTCGAGGGCTACTTGTTAAAGCAGCGTTTTTACGATGGCCAAGCAACCGCATAGAACGCTCGACGATTTACGTGCGCGTCTGCGGCGGCGTTTGGGTTTTGCACACACGGGCAGTGTGTCGCTGGTCAATAATGACCTGCTGACGGAGTTTTTACAGGACGCACAAGAGTCGCTTTGGGATCAGTTTGACATTCCGGAGTTATTCGTCGATCCGGAGATTCAAACCGCGCGTGGCGCATTCTTGTATGACTTTCCGGACGATTGCGATCCGACGCGCATTTATGAGATCAGTGCGAACGTCACGCAATACTGGCGTCCGTTAGACCAGGGCATTGACACGCGCCACGATACGGTGCGCGAGCTGGAAGGTTATCCGGTACGCTGGGATGTGACCAACAGCGGGCAGCTCGAGCTGTATCCGTTTCCCGATCAGATCTATCGGTTGAAGCTCGAATATCTGCGCAAGCCCGGGCCGTTCTCTGAGGACCATGATCGCGCGAGTTTTGATGATCGGCTCATTTTCCTGTACGCGCTGGCGACGGCCAAAGCGCACTATCGGATGCCGGATGCACAGGCGATTGGCAACCAACTTCAGGCGCGGATCTCAACCTTGCGTGCACGCGCGAAGATGAACTATCAGTACAATCGTCTCGAGTCTAATCGACGGGCGCGTCGAGCCGAGACGGTGATGGTCAGGCCGCGCATGGTGACGTGATGCCGATCATTACTTTCGACCGCTTTGAGATTGGCATCGATTTGCGTAAAGGTCGCGCGGTCGCTGATTCCAATCGTTTGCGTGCGGCGACCAATGCTTATATCACGACAGGCTGGGCGGTGCAGAAGCGGCCCGGATTCCCGTTGTTGATTCGTTTGCCGGTCGGTACTCAGGGCTTGTTCGGCTGGAACAATCAGGCGCATGTGTTCACGGCCGGTCCAGTGTTCACACCAGACACGCCAGTAATTGCGGTGCATTCGATTCCCCACCCGTTGTCGGCAGTCGCGCTGTCGGCGATGCATTACGTGGGCGTGTTCAATGGCTTTTTGTACGTGGCGGCGGAGTACACCAACGGGGATATCTATCACCATTATCTCGATGGCACCTTGCCGACGCACATTGAGGATGCGGATAATCCGCGCTCGCGTGCGGTCACGATTGCGGCTTCGAAGGTGTTTGCGGTGGCGGGCGACACGGTGCGGTTCTCTAAGACCAACGATGCGCGCGACTGGTCAACCGTCAATGATGCCGGCTTCTTACCGACCGGCTTGCAAGCGGACAGTAGTCCGCAGCCGCTCGCGCTCGGCCAGCAATACGGCAAGCTGATTGTCTTGCACCAAGATTCGGTGCAGCGCTGGACGGTCGATCCCGATCCGGCTCTGATGCGTTTCGAGGAGGAAATCGCCAACACCGGGACGATTTACCCGCGTACGGTGGTCAATGTGTCTGGTGATGTGTTTTTCTTGTCGCCGTTTGGATTCCGCTCGGCGACCTTGCTTCAGTTCAATCAAAATCTGGCCGAGATCGATATTGGTAGTCCTATCGATCCGCTGGTGCGGGCTGCTTTGAAAGACGTGAGTGTCGCGCCGCACGCGGTGTTTTTCCAGGCGCTCGGCCAGTATATCTGTGCGATTGGGGCGCAGATGTTTGTTTACACCTACTCGCGTACCGCCAAGGTGTCGGCGTGGTCGGTGTATCAGGCGCCCGGTCCCATCGAGCATCTGGCGGTTTTGGACGATGAGGTGTATTACCGGGTGGGCGACAGCGTGTATCAGTGCGATCCGGAGGCGCTCGACGATGGTGGTCAGCCCATTGCGGTCAATGTACAAACGGCTTATCTCAATTTCAAAGAGCCGGCGCGACTGAAGCATGTGAAGTTCATTGATGCGGTCATTGAGGGTGCGGCCGATATCGAGTTTCTCTACGATGAGCGCGATGAGTCGCGCGTGACCCATCCGATGCGGGTGTCTGGTATCACCGCCCCGGGCGGCCTGTATCCGGTCGATGTGCTGTGTACGGCTTTATCCGTGCGGTTCAAAAGCGAATCGGTCGAGCCGTTTCGGCTCGATGCCTTCTCGTTGCATTACGATGTGCTCGGCGAAGTCTAGACCGACGCCAGTCGATGCAGTGGCGGTGAGCACGGCGATTATCGATCTATTGCCGCAAGAATGGGATGAGCTGCGCGCCTTACATGGCGCTATCGATGACTTGCAGTTGATGGATTGGGTGATGGCGCGTGAGCTGGGTTTCACGATTGTTAACACGCGCGGCGAGGTGTTGATGCTGATCGGGGCGGATTGGTTGCGCAGCGGCGTCATCCGGACCTGGAGCTTGAGCACGACGCGATGGCCTACACACGTCAAGACCGTGACGCGCGATGTGCGTCGGATGCTCGACATCATGATTAATGCTATGGCGGTGCATCGGATCGAGATTGTGAGTCTGGCCACCCGGACGGATGCGCATCGCTGGTTCGAGCGGCTGGGGTTTGAGTGTGAAGGGACGCTGCGGGGTTATGGCATTGACGCGAATGATTTCAAGCTGTTTGCGAGGGTTCACTGATGTGTGGCGGTGGTGGGGGGGGGGTCGAGCAACAGCTCGCGTTTGAGCGTGAGCGTCAAGCGCGTATCAATCAGACCGTGGGTCTAGTAAACGAGGCGTTCGCCGATCCAGCGCGCGAAGAAGCCTACGCCGATCAGTATCGCAATGTGCTCGAGCTGAATCGGCGCGAGCTGGATCGCCAGCACGACAACACCGCGCGCTCGTTGCGCTTTGCATTGGCGCGGCGGGGCACCGCGGGCGGCTCGGCGGATATTGATGCGCGTGAGGAGTTGTTGCGCCGCTATAACGAGAACGTCTTGCGTACGGCGGAGACCGCGGAGCGCTCCACCAATGATTTGCGCCGGTCTGACGAGCAGTCGCGGTTGTCGTTGATTGCGCAATCACAAGCCGGGCTCGATGCCACGTCGGCCACGCAAGGGGCATTGCGTTCGCTCGATTTGAATCGTCAGATTGCGAATCAGAACACGCAAATCTCTTCACTGGGCAATCTGTTCTCTGATTTTTCTGACCTTTATGATTTGGATCGGCAGCGCCGCGGCCGCGAAGAGGGCACGATTTCGTTTCGCAATACGATTGCACCGCGACCCGGCAGTAGCGGGTTCGGCGGCACTACGACTTGAGGTTTAGGGTATGGCGATTCCGTGGGGCGTCATTGTTCCGATTATTACCGCCGCGCTCGGGACCGGTGTGCAAGTGGCGGCACAAAGCTCGGCCAATCGTCGGCAACGTGAGGCGATTGCGGCGAGTGTGGCGGGTCAGCGTCAACGCCAGGGGGAGATCGACACGGCGGTGCAGGAGCAAGTGCGCGCGCTGGGGCCCGACGCACGGCAAGAGCGACAGGAGACCGCCGGCGATCAGATTCAAACGCGCTTGAGCGATGCGCTCTCGAGCGCGCAGGCGACCGGGCCGTCCCGTGTGGGGCCGAGTGTGCAAGGACGTGTCAGTGCCGACGCGACCGCGCGTGCGGGGGCTGCGAGTCAACGTCAGGCCGTTGATGCCAATGCGTTGATTCGTTTGCTGTCGACGGTCAACGCGCCGTTCCGTGCGCGTGAGCAAGAGGGCTTCGACGCGGCGGATCTGAACAGTCGTATTGCTTTGCTCAGTAACTTTGCGCGGGGTCAGGCAGGGGCCGATCAACTCGCAATCCAGCAGGCGGGTCAGCCTAATCCTTTCTTGACCAATACCGGGGCGTTCTTGCGCGGGGTGGCACCGGCCACGGGTGGGTTGTTCGAGGGTGAGGTGCCACCCGATACGGTACAGCCGGCCGGTTTACAGCCGAGCGGCGCGACCACGTTCGGGATTAGTCCTACGCCCCAAGTCACGCGCACGCCACTCGGTCCGGCGGCGCGTACCTTTGCGGCGTCGACGCCGCAAGTTAGCGCGCGCAGACTCTTCTGATGCGGTTCGGGTTTACCAATCCCAACGTCGCGGCCGGGCAAGGTGCTGGCAAGCTGGTGAGCGCGCTATTGAGTGGCGATGACACACAAGCCGCCGCTGCTGCCGATCAACAACTGTCATTGGCGAAGCAGCTCTTTCAGGTCGAGCGTGCCAAGAAAACGGGGATTGAACGTCAGGAGGCGCAATTGCGCCTGGGTGATCGTCAGCAGCTTGGGGCCAACATCAGTCAACTCGCGCCCTCGTTGGGGATCGATCCGTCAATTGCGAGTGCGTCTGCTGGTGTAGTGGGGTCAGAGAAAGGCAACTTTGCACAAGCCCTTAGTGCGTTACGCGATCCTATCGTGGCGCAGCGCGCGGCCGAGCTGGCCGCTACAAATCCCTCGTTGGCAGCGCAGCTCATGGCGAGTGCGCGGAGAACGCCGGTGCAGGCGTTCCGTAACAGTCCCTCTGGGGTCATTAATCAAGTGACCGGCGATGTCACACCAACGGCGATTTCTGAAGCGCAAGTTAGGCTGGCCAATGCGCGCACCGGGCAAGCCGGTGCGGCGGCAAATCTTTCGAGCGTGCGGGCCAAGCAAGTAGATCCGTTGGCGGCGTCATTGATTGAACAAAGGGGAAGAGGGGGGGCTACGAAAAATGCCACCATACCCAACGCTACACTTAATTCGTTTTTCAAGGGAGAGCCCGCGTTCGTGGGCGATGAGCCGTCCGTGGATACGGCCGCGCTACGGGAATTTCTCGCTTTCGTCGCACGCAAGGGCGAAGGGCCGACCTATGCCAATCTCAATGAATTCTTGACACAACAGGAGCTAGAAGCGCCGACCGGTCTCGACACGTTATTGGATGAAGATGCCGATCCTTCGCAATTGAGCGATGAAGACTTGTTGAAGCGGTTGGGGTTGAACCCGTGAACGAGCCGGCTTTATTGGCGGAAGCGTATAAGCGCGACTTGTTACCCACAGGTCGTAAAACGGCGTATGAAGAAGCGGTGCGTCGTGGCCTGGTTGAGGATCCGCACGCCAATCTCGTCATTCAGCAACGTGAGTACGAGGCGGATCGGCCACCGCGGGCCGATCAGTTTTTCGCTGGCATTGATGCGTTGCGTGCGGCGCAGCGATTCCGTGCTGCGGATCGCGCGTTTACGCAGTCCGGTATGCGTGAGGCGCAAGAGGCCGGTGTGCCGCGCCCGGCGCCGACCAATGAAGCTGAAGCGATATCGCAACGTTTGCGTGATCGGCTGACCGGCGGCAACGTTCGTACGATGGGGGGCAGTCCGACTGAAGCTGAAGTGATTGCCTCGTTCCCAACGCGGGCCGAAGCGTTGCCGGAGATAGAGGCGGATCTCCAACGTTCATCCGAGCTGGACGCGTTGGCGAGTTCTGTGTCGCAGTCGCCGGTCGCGCAAGCGACCGCTAATGCCCCTACGTTTGGGCAGTCATTGGACGCGTTTAAGGTCGATCCCACAGCCGCCATGCGTGACATCTTCTTGCGCAGTGGTGGGGCATCGCTCTATTCGCTCGGGCACGGGGTGGCCGGTGGTCTGTTGACGGGTAACTTGGCCGGTTTTGTTGCGGGTGTCGGCACCGGCAGTTTCTCGGCTGATTACGTCATGGAGCTGCACGGAGCGCTCAAAGCCGCAGGCGTCGATACGTCCGATCCGCAAGCGCTCATGCGCGCTATCGAGGATACCGGGTTCACGGGTGAGGCGCGTAATCAGGCGGCGTTACATGCAGCTTTTGTGGGCACGTTTGATGCCTTGACTGCTGGTGTAGCCGGTACGGTGCTAGCACCGCCGATTAAAAGTCAACTTGCGCGCCAGGCAATCAATGCGGTGCTACAGACCGGCGCACAAGGGATAGGGGGCGCGCTCGGCGAGCTAACGGGTCAGCTCGCGCAGCACGGCGAGGTGAGAAATCCGGGCGCGGCTGTGGCCGAGTTCGTGGGCGAGCTACCGACGGCGGTGGTTGATGTGCCATTGGCGCAAGCGGCGGCGCGTCGCGACCGTCGCGATCCGGTCCAGGAACAAATCGAGGCGGAGATTGCTGC
>JBPCWY010000011.1:0-3200 GCA_051009035.1 Gammaproteobacteria bacterium | reverse complement strand
CCAAAACGGCAAAATGCAAATGGCGGAAGTCCCCGGCAGCGAATTTGATTTGCCCGCCGATTTAGTTTTGCTGGCGATGGGCTACATGCACCCGACACACGAAGGCATGGTGCAAGAATTGGAATTGGCGTTGGACGGGCGCGGCAACATTGCGGCGGACGAAAAAAACTACCAAACTTCGCGCAAAAAAATATTCGCCGCCGGCGACTGCCGCCGCGGCCAATCCCTGGTCGTATGGGCGATACGCGAAGGCCGCGAATGCGCCCGCGCGGTGGATAAATTTTTGTCGGAATAAAACGCCGTAATTTGCAGACATTAATGCGCGAATTTTATCCTCCGCAAATTTTCAGGAAATTCCTGAAAGCCGCTAATTGGCGTCTGACGCTAAACGACGACTGCGCGGTTATTCGCCAAAACGGCAAATCCGAGGCGGTGTGCTGGCTTACGATTGACAAAATATCGTCTGTTGGCGTTATTTTTCCAAAACTAATAATACAAACAAAAAATAAACGCATTGTATTGCCATGGCTGTACTTGGCGTCCGCGCCCAAAGCCGCGGACGCATTGCGCAAACACGTTGAGACGTCGTTAACGAAAAAATTTTCCGAAACAACGGCGGCGGTTTGCGCGGAAATAGAATCGTTTTATGCGCGCGACTTATACATCTCCAGCCGCGACGTAAATTTGTGGATGGATTCAACCCCCAATATGCGGGATAATGTAAATATTTCCCGAAACATCTGGCACCACCCCCTGTTCAACCGCCGCCAAATAACGGAAGATATTTTACTGCAATGGCGCTGTTGCGACCCGCCGCCATACGGCAACAAAGAAACATTGTCCGCGCGCAATCAAAAATACGTCCGGCAGGAAGAAATTAAATTCCGCCGTTTTTTTGATACTGTGGAGGCATCGCCGTTAACCGGAGAACAGCGGCGGGCGGCGGTTGTCATGGAAGACCGGAATTTACTTGTCGCCGCCGCCGGATCGGGAAAAACTTCCGCAATTATCGGAAAAATCGGATATATCCTCAAAAAACAATACTGCGAATCTTTCCGGATTCTAGTACTGGCGTTTAACCGCAAGGCAGCCGAAGAATTGCGGGAAAGAATTAGCCGGCGGCTGGAAACCGGGGAAATTGTCGTAAACACTTTCCACAAGTGCGGACTGTCCATCATTGCCCAAGCCGTCCAAAAAAAGCCCTCCGTTGCCAAATGGACGATTAATATGGAAGAAAGCCCGGAGTCCAATAAAGTATGGGATAATATAATAATGGAAACCGCCGTTCGCGACGGGCAATTCCGCAATGATTTTGACGCGCTATGCCTGTATTTTAGATGGGCGGTGCAGCCGATTTATTTGTTCAAAAGCAAAAATGATTACGACCAATATTTGCTGTCGCTGCGCGTAAAAAAAAGCGGCGGCGGAGACAGAGACCATTGGGGAGCGCAAACCTTTCAAGGACAATGGGTTCGCTCGCTGGAAGAAGTCGCCATCGCCAACTGGCTTTACGCAAACGGCGTAAAATACAGATACGAAGAGCCGTATCCCCATGCCGGCGCAAACAGCCAATTTCGGCAATACCGTCCCGATTTTTATTATCCTGAAATCGACGTTTATCATGAGCATTTTGCGCTCGACCGGAACGGCAATGCGCCGTCTTTTATGCCCGGTTATGCGGAGGAAGCGCAACGCAAGCGGCAACTCCATGCCGCAAACCAAACTGTCCTTATCGAGACGACATCGTCCATGTTTGCGGAACGGGATATCTTCGCCTATCTCAAGAAAGAATTATCGGCGCACGGAATAGTTTTTTCTCGCCGGCCGGTTTCCAAAATAAGCGAGAGCGTTCGGCTGCAATTTATCAAACCGCTGTATGGCATCATACAAAGTTTTCTCGTCCATTGGAAATCCAGCGGACTGAACGAAGAACAACTGCGCCGTAAAGCGGAAAACTTGTCCGGGTTTGGGCAAATCAGGGCAAAAATATTTTTGCGGATTATGTTTCGCATTAAGGAAGAATACCAAAGAAAGTTAATCTCGGAGAATGAGATTGACTTTGAGGACATGATTAATCGCGCCGCGGAATATTTACGCGGCGGGAATTATACGCACCCCTACAAAATAATTTTAGTGGACGAATTTCAAGATGTTTCGCAAAGCCGCGTCCGCTTGATTAAGGCCATGCTGGAACAAAATCCGGACTGCAAATTATTCGCCGTAGGCGATGATTGGCAGTCCATATACCGCTTTGCCGGCGCGGATGTTTCGGTGATGGCAAATTTTGCCGAAGAATTTGGCGAAACGGCGGCAAACCAGCTTCGTAATACATTCCGCTCCAACCAAGGCATCGCCGATACTGCCGCATATTTTGTCTCAAAAAATCCGTCCCAGCTGCAAAAACAAGTTATTGCCAAAGACGGCAATATTCAAGGCGTCGTGCAAGTCGTAAATTATTTTGCGCAAGGAGACGAAGAATTGTTTATTGAATCCCAATTACGCGAAATTGTTACCGCAGAAAAACGCGTTAAAATTTACATTTTAGCCCGCTATAACCATCTTAAACCCGCCCGTTTAGGGAAGTGGCAAACAAAATTCGGCAAAACTCTTCAAATTGAGTTCTCCACCATACATCGCGCCAAAGGACGGGAAGCCGATTATGTTTTCGTCGTTGGCATGAACTCCGGAAATTACAGTTTCCCCAGCGAAATAGAAGACGACCCCGTGTTGCGGCTTGTTATGCCCGAACACGAAAAATTTAAATACGCCGAAGAGCGGCGGCTTTTTTATGTAGCCCTTACGCGCGCGCGCTATAAAGTGTTTTTACTGGCAAAAAAACAAAATCGTTCATGCTTCGTGGACGAAATTTTGCAAAATAAAAACAGCGTCAAAGAAAGCGATTTTGAAAAGAACAGAGGCGGACTGGGCGCGCCTTCAGCTTTACACAAATGCCCGTCATGCGGCGGTTATTTGGCGCGAAGAACAGGACCGCACGGCGTTTTTTGGGGATGCTTTAACTATCCAAAATGCAGTCATACGCAACAAAATGCGTCAAATTAAATCACAACGGCTACGCGCGCCGCCCGCTTTTTTCGGACAGGGCTATGCCGCCGAGGACTAATGCTAATGCGGCGAATTGGTGCCATTGCAGCGGCTCGCCGATGAACGCCGCAAATACCGCCGCAAATACCGGGACTAAA
>JBPCWY010000010.1:0-11007 GCA_051009035.1 Gammaproteobacteria bacterium | reverse complement strand
CCCATCCCGAAATCGCGTGGGCGGGCAAAACCGAACAGGCGTTAAAAGCGGACGGCGTAGAATACCGCAAAGGCGCGTTTCCGTTTCTCGCCAACGGGCGGGCGCGCGGTTTGGGCGAGACGGACGGCTTCGTCAAAATATTAGCGGCGGCGGACGAAAGCGACCGGATTTTGGGAGTCCACATCATCGGCGCGGGCGCGTCCGATTTAATAGCCGAAGGCGTTTTGGCGCTGGAAATGGGCGCGGCAAGCGAAGACATCGCCCGCACCTGCCACGCCCACCCGACATTAGCGGAAGCATTCCGCGAGGCGGCGCTGGCGGTTGACGGACGGGCGATTCATATTTAATTTTAAGGAGAAAAAACATGCCTAAAAAATCCGCAAAAACTTCCGATTCCAAGAAGTTTAAACTTTCAATTGATTTGGTTCCGATGCCTTCTTGGGGGAAGAGTTTGTCCAAAATTTTAACTGGCGGGCAGTGGAAAAAAATTAGAACAGAAGTGCCTGAACGCAACGGGAATAAATGCGAGATATGCAGTTCGTTGGAAAATATTCAATGCCACGAGCATTGGAAGTTTGATGACGAGACGCAAACCCAAACGCTTGCAGGGCTTGGGACGATTTGCCGTATGTGTCATTTTGCCATGCATATGGGGCGTGCAGGGCAAATCGTAGATATTGAAGTAGTGAAGAGCCATTTTATGAAAATTAATCAATGCGATAGGGCAGCATTGGAAAAACATGCCGGTGAAGCCGGTGAAATTTTTCTTAAAAGATCTTCGCATCAATGGCGTATTGATTACGGCGAATATGCGGGTATAGTCGCGCAAACTCTGGAAGCAAGGGAAAAACGCAAGAAAAAGAAAGAGGGGAAATAACATAAAGGCGGCGGGGACGCCGCCAGTATGCGTCCCAACGCTGGAGCGTAGGGACGGGTTAGTGTGAGTATTTGTGCGCGGAAAAATCAAACTTGCAAAATCTTTATAAATTGATTATCCATTGGGCTGATATTGCGGTTTTGCCTTTTGTGTGTTCCGCCGCCGCCGACCATTTTCCTTTTTGCGTTGTCATCGCGTATCCCGCCGTCCATATTAATGGCGCGTCCGATTTTAAGCGCAACGATGATTCGCTTTCCGTGATGCGCTGTTCCGACTTTCCTAAAAATGCGTCGTAAAATTCGCCTTCCGCCAGCGGGCGGCGTATTATTAATTCGCCGCCGCTTAATCTTTTCGCTTGCCTTGCCGAAAATATTAACCGCCCGCCTTTTTGCCACATGTCCGCAAACTCCATGCCCGCTTGCCAACCTTCCAGTTGCGCGCCTTTTATTTCCGATAATAATTTTCCGCTTTTTGTTTTTGCTTTGATTGCGGCGTATTCGTATTCGCCGAACGCCGCCAAGCCGCCGAATATGCCGCGTTTTAGGCGGATTTTGCCGCCGTTTTGCATGCCGTTTGCGCCGCCCAATGCGCCCATATTTGTAAATGTTTTGTCTTTGGCGTAGTGCCGCAATTCGCCGCCGATTTGCGTTTTGCCGGCGCCGCCGCTCCAACTTAATTTATACGCCCCCGAAGACGAATCCGCAAAGGCGGCAAAACCCCGCCGTTTTTCCGCCGTTTCCGCCGCAAACATTTCGCCCGCCGCATCGCCGATTGCGGGCGGGGAATTTGCGCCGGGCGGGAGCAACTCCGACAACGCCATATTGACGAAAGAATTGTCGGTGACTTTAACCGCAACGGATATATTTTTCATGTCCGCCGCCAAGTGGCGGAAGCCGTCCGGCAATCCCGTTTTTAAATCGCGCAATTTTATGCCGGGCAAACTATCCATTTCCGCCGTTTCCATTTCTTCAATGTGCCGGACCGCCGCCGATACATTAATCAAACCCCAGCCGTATAATTCGTCTATGCCTTCTTCGCCGATGTCCGTTGCGGTGGTTAACAAAACCGCGCGAATAACCGACATCCGCAGGGAAAAATTGGCGCTTCTGAGAATCGCCAATGCGCCGCTAACATATGGGGCGGCGTTTTCCGGGCGGGCGCTGTCCGTATATGCGCCGTCCGGACCGCCCGGATGCGCCGCTTCAACCGGAGCGGACACGCACCAATTCGCCGCCGGTCCGCATCCGTTGGGGTTTAATCTAATATCATGTCTGTTTCTGTTTTCAATTCTAAATTCCCCGTCCGCAGAGCGATACACGCCGACTGCCACCAAAAAATGAACTTCATGCCTTTGGATAACCACCGGGAGAAGACCCGGCAAACCGGGTTGTATAAAATTGTTTTCGCGCTGTCCCATTCCGTTAAATCCGCCGCCGCCGCCTTCCCACACATACACGGCATCTCCTATAAACGGGGGTAATTGAAACGGGAGTTCAAAGTTGTCCGCGAATTCAATAAACTCGTTGTAACGGGTATCCCCCGCAAAGTGATGGGTGCTGG
The DNA here is from genome assembly GCA_051009035.1 of Gammaproteobacteria bacterium. GTDB lineage: Bacteria > Pseudomonadota > Gammaproteobacteria > Tethybacterales > Persebacteraceae > Persebacter. The sequence continues at coordinate 8,570 of JBPCWY010000010.1, read as the reverse complement.
GTCCGTAGCTCGCTCCATAACTTACAATTTTAGCATTGATGGCGGATCCGTCAAGGGCAAACCCGTTAATTTCCGGGAAGCGGTTGCTAAATGAATTGCCGGAAAAAATAAACGCCGTTTGGCGCAACGGAAAAACCGTCGCTTCCGGCGCGACTCCGTGCGCCCCTTTTTCGTTGCGGGTTGCCGCTGCAATACCCGCCGCTTCGGTTGATTCGTAATCTTCGTCGCAGGCAAAACGCGTATCGTCTTCTATGATTGTTAAAAACGACCGGTCAACTAACCGGTCCGCCAAATCTTCATGCGCTTCCAAAATGCAGCCGTCTCTATGGTCTTCCACCATAAAAATCGTAACGCTTTGTCCGAGATACCCCTGATGGTAGGCGTAAAGCGGATTAATATAATCCAAAAACGGATTGCGCCGGTATTCCGCCGTATCAAACGGGTGGAAACATGCGCCGCCCCCCGGCGGACGTTCGTAACCGACAGAGCACTCGCATGTTCCCGCGTTGTTGATTTCGTTTTCGCCGCACATCAAAATGCATTCATCGCCCGACATCTCGTATCCGGTATCGCATTCGCATTCCTCCCGCTGTGCGGGGCGCGAACTGCGGTCCGGACAATCGGGAAGTTCTTCAAGACATTCCGCGCCTACTTTTTCATAACCGGAATCGCATTGGCATTCTTCTTCCCGCGAAGGGCGCGAGCTTTTGTCCGGACAATCGGCAAGTATCAAAAGGCATAATTCGCCCTCCGCTTCATAACCATTATCGCAAACGCAAACCCCCCGCGGCGTAATACGCGCGGCGTTGTCCTGGCATCGCGGAAGTATCGCCAGACAATCCGCGCCTACTCTTTCATAACCGCCAATGCATTCGCACGCATCTTCCCGCGTAGGACGCGCGCTACGGTCCGGACATGCGGCAAGTTTCGGGAGGCATACCGCGCCTACAATTTCATAACCATCGTCGCAAATACAAAGCGTCCCCGAAGACGGACGCGCGCTGTTGTCCGGGCAATCATTAGACACGGGCGGTCCGCCCGTATCGTCTTCGGGGACGCATAACGCGCCCATCGGGTCAAACCCGTCATCGCAAACGCAAATCGCCCGCAGCGCAGGACGCGCGCCGTTATTCGGACACGGCGGAAGTATCGCCAGACAATCCGCGCCTACTCTTTCATGATTGTTAATGCATTCGCACGCATCCGCCCGCGTAGGACGCGCGCTATTCATCGGGCAATCGGCAAGTTTTTCAAGGCATACCGCGCCCGCAATTTCATAACCCTCGTCGCAAATGCAAAGCGTCCCCGAAGACGGACGCGCGCTGTTGTCCGGACAATCATTGGACACGGGCGGTCCGCCCGTATCGTCTTCGGGAACGCATTGCGCGCCCGCAATTTTATAATCTTCGTCGCAAATGCAAAGCGCATCCGGAGACGGACGCGCGCTGTGCGGCGGGCAATCATTATTGCTCTGCGCCGCCTGCACAAAAACTTGCTTTCCCCCTTGTCCGTGGAGAATATGGCAGGACGATAATAATAACGCCAAAACCGCCCCGCAAAAAATCCGCGCAATCAATGTTTGTTTCCTCCCCTTAATTTGCAATCCCGCAAACCGGCGTTAAAATTTCAAACGCCGTTTTATCCGCGGATTTTTTGCGCCGCTTTCCGCGCGGGCGAAAAAATCCAAAAAACCGCAAAACGGCAATTGCGCGCCGGAAATTAATCGCCGCGCAAAAAACGGTTTAGTTTTTCGCCGATGCTGATGGCGACGGGCGGGACATGCGCTTTTTGCCATTCGCCGGCGGCGAATTTGTTCGCTTCCGACAAAGTCGGGTAGATATGTATCGTCCCCAAAATATCTTTGACGGTTAATTTTTTGCGCATCGCCAAAACATATTCGTGCAGCAAATCCCCCGCATGGTCGCCGACAATCGTCACGCCCAGCAACCGCCCGCTTTCCGGCACGGTTAACAACTTGACGAAACCTTCCGCTTCTTCGTCCGCTATCGCGCGGTCCAAATCGTCAATGCCGTATTTTGTAACTTCGTGCGGAATGTTTTTTTGTTTCGCTTCCTGCTCGTTCAATCCCACGCGCGCGACTTCGGGGTGGGTGAAAGTACACCACGGCACGACCGACCAATCCGCTTTGAGGACGGGCCAAAACATGGAATTCATCGCCGCATAATACGCGCCGTGCGCCGCGGTGTGGGTGAATTGGTAGGAGCCGGTAATATCGCCGCAAGCGAAAATATTCGGCACCGAAGTTTGCAGTTTTTCGTTGACTTCTACGACGCCCCGCGGGCTGACATTAACCCCCGCCTCGGCAAGCCCGGGAACGGCGTCTCCGTTGGGTTTGCGCCCCACCGCCAAGAGCAGCAAATCAAACGGAATTTTCCGCTCCGGTCCGCCGTTTTTGTCGGTAATGCGCATGACTTTTTCGCCGTTTTCTTCCAGCACTTCTTTTGCCGTTGCGTTGCAAACAATGTTGACTCCGGCGTGGCGAAAATGTTCCATGACAATTGCGGAAGCGTCCGCGTCTTCGCGCGCCATAATGCGCGGGCCGCCTTCCACCTGCGTGACTTCGGAGCCGAGATAGGCGAAAGTTTGCGCAAGCTCGGAACCAATCGGCCCGCCGCCGACAACCATTAATCTTTTCGGCTGTTCGCGGATTTCCCAAATCGTGTCCGATGTGCGGTATTCGGTTTTGTCCAACCCCGTAATCGGCGGCACAAACGGGCGCGCCCCGGCGGCGATAACGATGGAACGCGCGCTGTATGTTTTGCCGTCCACTTCCACTTCGTGCGGGGATTTGAGAGACGCGTTGCCGGAAATGCAATCCACGCCCAAGCCGCTAAACCGTTCCACGGAATCGTGCGGCTCCACGGTTTTAATAACGCGCTGCACTCTTTCCATAATGCGCGAAAATTGAAAATCGGCGGACGCCGCGGTAAAGCCGAGTTTTTCGGCGCGTTTAATATCGCGCATAAAAGTCGCCGAACGGATAATCGCCTTGGACGGAACGCAGCCGGTGTTGAGGCAGTCGCCGCCCATTTTGTGGCGTTCTATTAACGCAACCTTTCCCTTCGCCGCCGCGACGATGTAGGAAGTCACCAAACCGGCGGAACCCGCGCCGATAACAATTACATTATAATCGTATTTTGCCATTGTGTTTTTTCCTTTTGTTAAAAACGGTAAATAAAAACGGGGTTGTTATTTTGCGTCCGGCGCGCCGGAGTTTTTGGAATCTTCATCGGAAGATTTGGAATCTTCCGGCGCGGAATCTTGCGCGGAATTTTTAGATTTGGAATCTTCCGGCGCGCGGCGGTTTTGGATAAACGCGACCGCTTTTTTTGCCGCCAGCGGAAAAACGCCCAGCGCAATAAACGCCGCAATCAGCCCGGGCGATAAAATGCCGGCGAGGGAGTCAATTTCCGCCAGCTGCGTCCCGGCAAAAACATAAACGACGGTGCCGGCGAGCATTCCCAACTGGCTCACCCAATAAAACGACAATGCGGGAAGTTTTGTCAATCCCATTAAAATATTAATGAGGAAAAACGGAAACGCCGGAATCAGGCGCATCGTAAACAAATAAAATTTGCCTTCGCGTTCAATGCCTTCGTTAATTTTTTGCAGTTTGTCGCCGTATTTCTTTTGCAAAGATTCGCCGAGGATAAAACGCGCCGCCAAAAACGCCAAAGTCGCGCCCATGCTGCTGGCAAACGACACGACAATTGTGCCGATAAGCAGCCCAAAAAGCGCGCCCGCCAACAGCGTCATAATCGCCGCCCCGGGCAGGGAAAGCGCCGTCACCAAAATATAGCCGAAGAAAAACGCCGCCAGCACCCCCGCCCGGTTTTCGGCATAATATTCCTGAAACGCCGCCTGTTTTTCCTTGATATAGCCGAGATTCGCATATTCGCCAAATTGCGAATACAGCGCGGCAAAAACCGCCCCCAAAACAAGGACGGCGGCGATTTTAATAATGGTTTGTTTATTCATAATTTTGGATTATACCCGTTTTGCGCGATTATTTACTTTTAATCATTTTCCGCCGCGATTCGCAGGCCGGCGGCGGTGGCTTGGCGGACGAAATCGGGGAACGATGTTGCGACATTGTCGCAGTTGCGCACGGTTATTGCGCTTTTTGCGCGCAACGCCGCTACGGCAAACGCCATCGCGATGCGGTGGTCGCCCTGCGAATCCACTTCGCCGCCCGCAAAAACGGCGCTTTTGCCGCCCCGCCCTTCTATGCAGATGCCGTCTTCGCTTTCTTCGCATTCCACCCCCAGCCGCCGCAAACCGGCGGACATGGCGGAAATGCGGTCGCTTTCTTTGCGGCGCAATTCCCCCGCCCCGGACAGCGTTGTTTCGCCTTTGGCGGCGGCGGCGGCGACAAATAAGGCGGGAAATTCGTCAATCGCCGCCGGGACTTCGCGGGCGGAAATGTCAATCCCGCGCAATTCGCCCCCCAACACTTGAATATCCGCCGCCGGTTCCGCCCCCATTTGGCGCGGGTTTAAAATTTCAATGCGCGCCCCCATTCGCCGCAACAATTCCACAACCCCCGCGCGGGTCGGGTTAATTCCCGTTTCTTTGAGGACGACTTCGCTGCCCGGCGAAATCGCCGCCCCCGCCATAAAAAACGCCGCCGAAGAAATATCCGCCGGCACGCCAAACCGCGCCGGACTCAATACCGCCCCGCCGGATACCGATACGCGCAATTTTTCGCGCCGGACGCTAACATTAAACGCGTCCAGCATGCGCTCCGTGTGGTCGCGGGAAGGGAACGGCTCGGTTACCGAAGTTTCGCCCTCGGCGCGCAATCCGGCGAGCAATATTGCGGATTTGACTTGCGCGCTGGCGATGGAAATATTGTGCGCCATCCCCCGCAAACGCCCGCCGCTGGAAATCACAACCGGCGGCGCGCCGTCTTCGGAGACGGCAATATTGGCGCCCATTTCCGCCAGCGGCGCGGAGATGCGGCGCATCGGGCGGCGCATCAGCGAAGAATCCCCGACCAATCGCGCCGGCAAACCCCAGCCCGCGGCAACGCCCGCAAACAAACGCATCAGCGTCCCCGAATTGCCGCAATCTATATCCGCCGCGGGCGGTTTGAGCGCGCCGCCGGAAACCGCCAACCGCCCTTTTTCTTCGCGCACTTCCGCGCCGCAAGCGCGCACGGCGGCGATTGTCGCCCGCACATCTTCGCTCATCAACACGCGCGAAATTTCGCTCGTCCCTTCCGCCAGCGAAGCCAGCAACACGGCGCGGTGCGAGATGGATTTGTCGGACGCCGCGCGCCATTCGCCGCGCAATTCGCCGCCCGGTAATACGGAAAAACGCATTCTTATTCTTCCAAAGTTTTAACCCATGCGCGGCGCAATTCCCGCGCCGCCGCAAATTTTTCTTCCAATGCCGCGCCGTCCCCGTTTTTGACCGCCGTTTCAATATCGTCCGCCGCGCGGCGAAAATACGCCAGCGAATCCAATATTTTATCGCTGTTTTGCAGGCAAATATCGCGCCACATCGCCGGATGCGAAGCCGCAATGCGGGTAAAATCCCGAAATCCGCCCGCGGCAAAACGCAGCAATTCTTCGTAGTTTGGGCGGGCGCGAATGGAATCCACCAGCGCAAACGACAATAAATGCGGGAGATGACTCACCGCGGAAAAAATTTCGTCATGCGCTTCGGCGGAAAGAATCGCGGTTTTCGCCCCCGCCCGCCGCCACGCATTTTCCGCCGCCGCCGCCGCATCCGCATCGGAATCCGCCGGACACAATACCGCCCATTTTCCGGAAAATAACCGCGCCGATGACGCTTGAAATCCGCTGTCCTCGCCCCCCGCAATCGGATGGGACGGGACAAATCTGCCTGCTTTTTCGCCCAAATATTTCGCCGCTTCCCGCACCGGAGCGCGCTTGCAGCTGCCGCCGTCAAACACCGTTGCGGCGGGACGCAACGCCCCGCGCAATGCGGCAAAAACGCTTCCCGTAGCGCCCACCGGCACGGCGATTAAAATTTCGTCCGCCGCTCCCGCCGCCGCCGCATCCGCCGAAACTTCGTCAACCGCTCCGGCGTCCAATGCCATCTGCCGCGTTTTGGCGCAAATATCCGCGCCAATCACGCGCAACCCCGCCGCTTTTCCGGCGCGCGCAAACGACCCGCCGATGAGCCCCAAACCCACCACGCCCAAAGTTTTCGCCGCGTTTTCCGTCATGTTCGCTCCGTCCAAAGCCGCTCCAATTCCCGCAAAAAGCGGGCGTTTTCCGATTCTACCCCGATACTAACCCGCAAAAAAGCGGGCATTTCATATCCCGCCAACGGGCGGACAATCACCCCCGCATCCAAAAACCCTTCATATAAACGGGCGGCGCACTCCGCATCTTTCGCGTTAAAAGTAATGAAGTTTGCCCTTGAAGATAAATATTGAACGCCCAATTTTTCCAAACCGGCAATGATTTGTTTCATCCCTTCGCGATTCATTTTTACGCTGCGCGATACATGTTTTTCGTCGCCCCACGCCGCCAATGCCGCCGCTTGCGCCGCGCCGCCTAAATTAAACGGCTGGCGAATGCGGTTTAACATTGCAATTAATTCCGGCGCGCCGATTCCAAAACCAACGCGCAAACCCGCCAAACCATGCACTTTGGAAAATGTCCGGGTCGTTAACAAATTTGGAAACTCTTCCGAAAATTGCGCCGCCGCCAATTTATTTTCGCCGTCAACATATTCGCGGTATGCTTCGTCCAATACGACTAAAATATCCGCCGGAATTTTTTCTATAAACCGCGCAACCGCATCCGGCGCATGCCAAGAGCCGGTCGGGTTATTCGGATTTGCAATAAAAATTAACCGCGCTTTTTCCGCCGCCGCGCATTCGGCAATCGCGTCCAAATCGTGCGCGAAATTTTCGGACGCAACCGCAATTCCGCGCGCCCGCTTCGCCGCCGCAGCCAATTTGTAAACCGCAAACGCATAACGCGAATATACCGCCGCAGCGCCGGGGGTTAAAACTAACGATGCGGCGAGTTCCAATATTTCGTTGGAACCGTTGCCGAAAATTAAATTATTAGGCGAAACATTTAACCGCGCCGCAACCGCATCGCGCAATGCATTGCAACCGCCGTCCGGATAACGCGAAACCGCTTCCGGCGATAATTCGCGCAACGCCCGCAACGCCGCTTCGCCCGCGCCTAACGGATTTTCATTGGACGCAAGTTTAACGACATCGGATAATCCGCGCTCCGCCGCCACTTCCGCAACCGGACGCCCCGGCTGGTAGGGCGAAAGATTCCGCACTTCTTCGGCGGCATGCCCCAAAACGGCGTTAACTTTTTTAACCATACATTTCCAAAAGCGGTTTTAGAATATCCATGTTTTCATACATCGCGCGTCCCATAATTGCCCCGGCGATATTTTGATGCGCCGCCGCCAACGCCCGCACATCGTCTTCGCCCCGCACGCCGCCGCTTGCATATACCGGACACGGCGCGCGCCCCGCAACTTCTTTTGTCGCTTCTACATTCGCCCCGCCCAGCATGCCGTCGCGCCGAATGTCGGTAAAAATTACCGCCGCCGGAGGGCGCGCCGCCGCCCCGTCCAACAATTCATTAATATGCATTTCCGATTCTTCGCGCCAACCCGAAAGCGCAATCCGCCCGTTGCGGGCGTCCGCGGCGAGTATGATTTTGTCCGGAAATTCCGCCGCCGCTTCCGCCAAAAATGCCGGATTGCCCGCCGCCGCCGTGCCGAGAATCGCAAACGCCGCGCCTTCCGCCAAAATCCGCCGCACGGAATCCATCCCGCGCAATCCGCCCCCGATTTGCACCGCCGCAGAAAACTCCGCCGCCGCCGCCAAAACGCCGGCAATCGCCGCGCCGTTTTCGCTTTTTCCATTCTTCGCCGCATCCAAATCCACAACATGCAAACGGCGCGCGCCCAAACCCAAAATCCGCCGCGCCGTCTCCGCCGGATTGTCGCCAAAAACCCGCGCCGAGGCGTAATCGCCCTCCCGCAAACGGACGCATTTTCCGCCCAAAATGTCAATTGCCGGAATCAGCCGCATCAATTCCCAAACGCGCAAGCTCCTGCCGAATGGAAGTAATATTGCGCGCATGCTCTTCGCGCCGTTTTTGCAGCATCGCGCGCCGCCGCAAGTTTTCGGAGGGCGTTTTGCCGATAATTTTTTCCACCGCCGATTTAACTTCCCGCTCGCTCTTCAACTCGTAAAGCAAAATATCGCCCCGCGCGCGGTCCAACTCCCGCTGTTTGCGCGGCGAAACATTGGGTAATTTACCCGGCGCGCGCGCCGCCGCCGCCCGTTTCACCGTCTTCTTTTTTTTCTTGGGATTGGAATAAGAAATATCGGGCGCGCCCTCCCCGCAATCCTCGGCGGAGCTGGCATAACGCGTCTGCCCGTTTTCCCCCTTACAGGCAAACAACTGCGCCTCCGCCCCGGCAACCGCCAAAAGCAAAACCGCCCCGCCAAAAATAAACCGCCGCATAACCCCCGATTCTACACCGATTCGGCGGATATTTGGAATTTTCCCCGAAAAATAAGATTTTTGGGG
>JBPCWY010000009.1:0-3639 GCA_051009035.1 Gammaproteobacteria bacterium | reverse complement strand
TACCGGAGCCGGAAGGCCCCATCAAACAGCCGATTTGCCCCGAAGGGACGCGCAACGAGACGCCGCCCAACCCGACTTTTTTGCCGGGATAAACGTGGTCCACGCGCTCAACTTCCAAAAGCGCCATGCAATTTTGCCCGCAGTATCATAAAAATTTCCATTCCATAATTATAAACGCGGCGGCGGCAAAAAAGGCATGTTTTGGAATCATTTCTTTTTGCGGGGATTAATTCTATTGTCCGCCATCTTAAAAAATTCGGGCGAAATCTCAAACCCCAAAAACGCGCGTTTCAACCGCTTGGCGGCAACGCCGGTAGTGCCGGAGCCCATAAACGGGGCGCGGCAACATCGCCGGATTTTGCCGCCATGCCCGTAATTGGCAATAAAAATTTTTCGGAATCAGATATAAGTTTTTTGTTGCGCGATATTGTAATCGTTTTCTATTTTTTCGTAAGAAAGAAACTCGCAACGCGCCTTAATCGCGTCAAACGCCGATTTGTTTAATTCGCGGCGGAATTTATCTTCCCGTTTTTCTTCGGCAACGCAGTAAAATTTGGCGTTAAAATCCTGCAATTCGCAAAATTTTGTAAACGCCGAAAGAAAGTTTGTGGAATGCTCCACCTCAAAAACGGAATTCGGAAAACCGCGCCCGTTCATCCAAATAACATCCGCAAAGCGCACCGATTTAATAATATCGGCGTAAGTGAACTTGGGAATTTCGGCGATTGTCGCGATGCTGCCGAGCAGCATGTGATTAAAAATTTCTTTCCTGTCCGGCGTATAAGTATCGGCGCATTCCGTGCGGCTGTTGCCGATTTCAAGGAGCATGCCCTGAATGTCGGAATGCCGCCGCTCCGCTTTTTCTTTTTGGTTCGCGGTTTTCGGGGCGGTCGGCAATTGCGCGTCTTTCAACGCATAAACGCCCAGCCCGATTCTGGTAAAAAATTCTTCCCGTTGCACTTCGCGGCGCAACGAATTTAACGGGGTTTTTCCGGTAATTTTCATGCCGCCCGCGACTTTCTCAAACTCGCGGTAGAGCAACTGCAACGAAGCATGCCCGCCGTTGCGGCGCATGATTTCTTCAATAACGGGGCGGTATACGGGCATTTTAAATATTTCGTATTACGCCGCCAACCGCCGCGGCGAATAATTAATTTTGCCGATATAATCCGTATATTCCCGCGTTGAAAAAAATGTTTCCGGCGCGCCGGAATCGGACGCAAGAACGGCGTTAATTTCCGCCATTTTCCAAAACGGCAAAATTAACCTGCGCCGCCCGTCATACTCGCCGGCGGCAATCCATTGCGTCATTACAAGCGCGAGGGCAAATTCGTCCGCAATTTTTTCCGCCTGCCGCATGTCAAAACCGGGACGGAAACGCGCCGCCGCAGTTTGGATAAAACGCCGCCTTGATGTGGACGCGGTTTCTTTTAACCGGCGGCGGAACGAGATAATTTCCGTTGCGGTTTTTTCAATATCGCGGTAATTAATTAAAGTCAATCCGAAAACCGCAAACTCGCTTAAAGAAATACCTTGCGCGGAGGACATGGAATCCACCGCGCGAATCAACCGCACCGCGCCGACAAACGGCTTAATATTGTATCCTTGCCCGGCGGGAAACCTGCGGTCCAGCGGATTCGGAATTTGCCAATTCAGCAAAACCGGCAGAAAAATATTTCCGTAATCTTTTTTCTCCGCCAAAAAAGCCCGCCCCAACTCAGTAATGCAAATTTTTTCATTTTCCAGAAAAACAAAACCGAACATTTGCAACGAATTAAATAAACGCCGCGCGCGCATGGACGGATTCGCGTAATTTCTATTTTGGAATATTGTCTTCGCGCGCCGGTAAGAAAACCCTTTGCCCTTTGCAAGAAAACGGATGTCGGCGGGGGCGGGCGCAAAATTGCAGGGAAGCAATAATATTGACTGAATCAACCGAATCTGAAATTCTTCCCGCGATTTGTCGTCCCACTCTTCGCCCTCCATTTGCGCGAGAACGGACAAAAACCCGCGCAACTTGTCAGGGCTGCGGACGGTATAAGGATTGCCGGAAGCAATAGAAATAGCCCAAGGTTTAAGCATAAACGGCATTATACCCGAATATATCGGACGCTTGCTGGTATGAGATATTTTGCCCGCTTTCAATTAAATCAATATAATTTTGCGGCAAATTGCCGTAAAACTGCTGTTGATACGCGCCAAACAAGCGCGACTGAATCAGCCGAATCTGGAACGATTCTTGCCCTTTGCTGTTCCACTCTTCGCCCTCCATTTGCGCGAGAACGGACAAAAAACCGCGCAACCTGTCGGGGCTGCGGACGGCGGTGGAAATAGACCATGGTTTAAGCATGGCTGGCATCATACCCAATTAATCCCCAAAACGGACATTCGGCGAAAAATTTGTTGATATTTCGCGCTTTGGCGCGGATTTTCCGCAGCGTTGCGGCGGTTAGGGCGTTGCCGCCGCGGGCGCTTTTGTCTTTTAGAACGCCGTTGTAGAGCAGGGCGCAACCGGCGCGGTTGTGGATTCCCAAAAAGGGAGTTTTCGTTTTTTGCGGACGCAGCGGCGTTTTGGTTTCGGCAAACCAGACATGCGCGGCGAGTTCGGCGAATTTTAATTGCGGGCGAATGCCGCCGCGTCCGTCAAAAATTTCCGCGCCTAAATTCGCATGCCAAAAACCGCCGCCGCCCGTCCAACCGGCGGCTTTGGATACGCCGCCCGTTTCGCCGCCAATCACTTTTTGCAGGCGCGGAATGCAATGCGTAAGCGCGTGTTCGCCCATTTCCACGCCAATCCACCGCCGCCCCGTTTTATGCGCAACGGCGGCGGTCCCCGACCCCAAAAAAGAATCCAAAACCAAATCCCCCGGCTTTGTCGCCAAATGCAAAATCCGCCGAATCAATTTTTCGGGCTTGGGCGTGGCAAAAACCTCGGCGGAATTAAACGCCTTAACTTCCTTTTTCCCGTCTTGGTTGTGTCCGGCTTCTTCGTGCGTCCAAATAGTAAGCGGAGTTACGCCCGCTTTAACTTCGGACAAGAATTTTTTCTCCCGCGGGATATTATTTCCTTTTATCCCAAACCAAATGCGGTTGTCTTTTATGAATTTCTGTAAATTTTCTCTGGAAGTCATCCAGCAACGTCCATGCGCCGGATTGATTACGCGTCCCGAAGGAGTCGTAATCGGATAATCATATTCCCGGGAATATGTTTTTACCGAAATATCGCTGGATGTCCAAACGCCGCGCGGGTCGTTATCCGGATTTTTATAACGGGATTTTGCCTTGTCGCTTCTTGGCAAAAGAAAAGGGCGCCATTTTTCTTTATTTTTGGCGTAAACCAAAATATGGTCGTGCGAATCCGAAAGCCATTTCGCGTCGTTTTGCGGCGAAAACTTTTTTTGCCAAACAACATTAGCGACAAAATTTTTCCGCCCGAAAATTTCGTCCATAATAACTTTAAGATAATGGGATTCATCGTCGTCAATAACGATCCAAATAGAGCCGTCATCGGCGAGCAAATCGCGCAACAAAACCAAACGCGGAAACATCATTTCCAGCCACTCGGCGTGTTCCAAATTATCGTCATAATGCCCGAACATACTGCCGGTATTATAAGGCGGGTCAATACAAACGCATTTA
>JBPCWY010000008.1:0-7823 GCA_051009035.1 Gammaproteobacteria bacterium | reverse complement strand
CCGTATATCAAAAACGCAAACGCCGCCACCAACGCGCCCCAAACTAATCCGTTAATTAACGCGAGCAGCAATTCGCCGCGCACCACGGCGCGCCAGTTTAATCCGCTGATTTGGTCCAACGCCAGCGCGCGGACGGTGAGCGTTGCGGTTTGGTTGCCGGCGTTGCCGCTCATTCCGGCGACTATCGGCATCAATGCGGCGAGCGCTACAACGCGCATAATCGCGTCTTCAAACACGCCCACCACTAATGAAATGACGAATACGGCGAGCAAATTGATAAACAGCCAGCGCCAGCGGTTGGCGAAACGGCGCGGCAGGGAAGCGAATAAATCCTCCTCTTCGGCGACTCCCGCGCTGTTTAATAATCCCAAACCGCGCTTTTCCTGCAAATGCTCCAAAATTTCGTCTATCGTGATGCGTCCGGCGATTTTGTTTTCGTCGTCCAATACGGGGGCGGAAATAATATCGTAACGCTCAAAAGCGCCGGCGGCTTTTTCCGCGCCGTCTTCGGGGCGGAAGAAATACAGATTTTTGCCCACCATCACATCGCGCACTACCGCTTCCGGCGGGTTTAATAACAGGCGTTTTAGCGGCAACACGCCCGCCAGCCGGTCGCGCCCGTCCGCGACATACAATTTATCGCAATGGCTCGGCAAACTCCCCATCGTTTGCAGGCGCAGGCGCAACTCGCCGATAGTATCGGTTTCGCGCACGATAACCGCGCCAAAATCCATCAGCGCGCCGACCGTGTCTTCCGGAAACGCCAAACTCGCCCGCAACTGCGGATTGTCGGCGAGACCGGCAAGCCGAATCAGACGCGCGCGCGCCGCCGGTTTGACATCGCGCAACATGTCCGCGACATCTTCGGCGGGCATCCGGCGCAACAGCGACACCAGCGAATTTTCGGGAGTCCGGGTTAAAAGCGGCAGGCGCGCCTGGTCGGACAATTCCATTAATACTTCCGCCTGCGCTTCCGGCGCGATGCAATCCCACGCTTCCAGCCGCTGCGCCGGGGGGACGGATTCTAAAATATCGGCGGTATCGGCTTCGTGCATTTGCGCAAACAGGGCGCGCGCCTCGCGGCGGAAGGCGTCCGCGTCCGCTTCTTCGCCGGATTCGCGCCATTGCGCCAACAGCAGCAATACTTGCCGTTTGGGGGGAATAATTTCGCCGGCGGAAAAAGGTTGCATTATGGGAAAAAATGCGGTATAATGATATTTTACCGCTTCTTGCCGCGATTTTGCGGCCGACAGAGACCGAAAGGAGCCACAATGCGGCATTACGAAGTTGTCGCCGTAATTCACCCCGACCAACAGGGGCGGATTACCGCGATGATAGATTTATACAAAAAAATCGTCACCGACGGCGGCGGAGTCCTGCATCGCCTTGAAAACTGGGGGCGGCGCCCGCTCGCCTACCCGATTCAAAACCAGCACAAAGCGCAGTATGTGCTGATGAATATTGAGTGCGGCAACCAGACGCTGAATAAACTGCGCGAATCTTTCCAGTTTAGCGATTCCATCATCCGCTCGCTCATTGTCCGCCGCGACAAAGCGATTACCGAGCCGTCCATCGTGCTGAAGCGGGAACAGGAAGAAAAAGCCGCGCAAAACGCCGAAGCGGCGGCAAAAGCCGAAAATGCGGCGGCGGTTGCGGCGGCAAAACCCGCGGCAAACGGCTCCGCCGCTCCCGCCGCCGCCTCCGGAGGCAATTCCGCTCCGGAAGGCGCGGCGGAAAAACCCTCTGCGGCGGAAAAATCGGGCGCATCCGCCGCCGATTCTTCGAAAAAAGAATCCGCGGCGGGCGCTTCCGCCGCCGCCAAAACTGACGCCAAAGCTGTCGCCGATTCTCCGTCAAAACCGGAAGAATCGGCGCAACAGGCGCAATCCGCCGCGCCGGATGTTTCGGCGGAAAATGACAACCAGCCGCCCGCAAAGGAGACGGAAAAATGAACAGAAACCCCCGCCACCGCCGCGTCCGCACCGCCCAATCCATGCAGCGGGCGATGTTTCGGCGCAAACCGCCATGTCCGCTGTTATCGGCGGGCGTCACCGAAGTGGATTACAAAGACACGGATTTGCTTTCGCGCTATCTCACCGAAGAAGCGCGCATTGCGCCGTCCGCCTATTCCAATGTTTCGGCGCGCATGCAGCGGCAATTAAAGCGCGCGATTAAACAGGCGCGGTTTTTGGCGATGCTGCCCTACGCGCGCACGCACGCGCTGAGGCGCGGGAAATGAAAGTGATTTTGCTTGAGCGCGTGCCGAATATCGGCAATTTGGGCGATGTCGCGACGGTGCGCGGGGGATACGCGCGCAACTGGCTTTTTCCGCAGGGCAAGGCGGAGCGCGCGACTCCCCGCGCCGTTGCCGAGTTTGATTCGCGCCGCGCCGATCTGGAAAAACGGCAAAACATGCGCCATGAAACTTTGCGGGAGGCGGCGGAAGCGTTGGAAGGTTATTTGTTGCAAATCCCGGCGCGCGCTTCGGCGGACGGCGGTTTATACGGCTCCATCACGCCCGCCGTCATCGCCAAAATGCTAAACGCGCAAAAACTCGCCCCGGTGGATATTCGGCGCGGGCAAATATTTTTATCCGGCGGCAATCTCAAAGAAACGGGCGACCACGAAGTGGAAATCGTGCTGGACGATTCGCTGCGCGCAAAAATCACCGTCTCCGTGCTTGCCGAAGACGGCGCGGCGGAAAGCGCGGCGCGGAAAGGCGGCGGACAATGAACACATCCATACGCGAATTGATGCTGGCGGGGGCGCATTTCGGCCACCGCACCCGTTTTTGGAATCCGAAAATGGCGGATTACATTTACGGCTCCTATTACCAAACGCATGTCATTAATTTGGACCGCACTTTGGAGGGGTTGAAAAAATCTTCGGCGTTTATTTCCGGCGTCGCCGCCGAAAACGGCTCCGTTTTGTATGTCTGCGCCAAGGCGGTAGCGGGGGAAATTATGGCGCGGCGGGCGGTGGAAGCGGGAATGCCCCATGTAACCCACCGCTGGCTCGGCGGCATGCTGACGAATTTTAAAACAACGCTCAATTCCGCCGCCCGTCTGGCGAAGATGGACGCGGAAGTCGCCGGGGGCGCGCTGGCAAACCTGACCAAAAAAGAAGGCATCCGCATGGTGGCGGCAAAAGACAAACTCGCCAAATCCATCGGCGGCATGCGCGACATGAAAGAGCTGCCGGACGCGCTGTTTATCGTAGACGCCGGCTGGCACAAAGGCGCGGTGCGCGAAGCCAACCTGCTCGGCATTCCGGTCGTTGCGGTGGTGGATACCAACCACTCCCCGGAGGGCGTGGATTATGTGATTCCGGGCAACGACGATTCGCGGCAGGCGATTGAAATATACGCGCGCCTGATGTCGGAAGCCGTAGCCCGCGGGCGCGAAGAGCGGGATGCCGGCACTGCCGCCGCCCTCGCCGCGGCGCGCGAAAATGCGGAAGCCCAATTATGAGCGCCGTCTCCGCGGAAATGGTGAAAAATCTGCGCGCCGCGACCGGCGCGGGAATGATGGAATGCAAAAAAGCGCTCGTGGAATGCGGCGGTGATTTGTCGCAGGCGGCGGATTTTTTGCGCGTCAAAAGCGGCGTAAAAGCGGACAAAGTCGCGGGACGCGCGGCGGGCGAAGGCCGTTTGGGATTCGCCCAAAACGGCAATATTGCGGTGCTGGCGGAAATCTGCTGCGAAACCGATTTTGTCGCGCGCGGCGAAGCGTTTGCCGCGTTTTGCCGCAAAACCGCGCAACGGCTCGCCGAAGCGCCCGCCGAAATCATCGCCGCCGTTTCTTCCGGCGCGCAAACGACCGTCCTGCAAAATCCAAACCCGCCCGAAGAATGCGAAGGCGAAAAAGCGCGGCGCGAGCTCGTGATGCAAGTCGGCGAAAATGTTTCTTTCGGACGCGCGCGCGCGTTGCCCGCAAAAGGCGCAATCGCGCACTACATCCACCCCGGCGACAAAATCGCCGCCGTTTTGGATTATTCCGGCGGCGATGAAACTTTGGCGCGCGAGATGTGCATGCACATCGCCGCGCTCCGCCCCGAATACGCAACGCTGGAGGATATTCCGCCGGACGAGATGAAAAAACAGCGCGAAATATTTACGGCGCAAGCGGCGGAATCCGGCAAACCCGCCGCCATTGCCGAAAAAATCGCCGAAGGACGTCTCAACAAATATTTCGCCGAGCGCGTTTTTGCCGAGCAGCCGTTTGTCAAAGACGAAGACAAAACCGCGGGCGAAACCTTGCGCGCGGCGGGCATGACGGCGCACGGGTTTTGCTGGCTGGCGGCGGGTTGAACAAATGGCGGAAACGGGCGCGCCCCTCCGCTACAAGCGCATCCTGTTAAAAATCAGCGGCGAAGCGCTCGCCGGCGGCGGCAACGAATGTTATGACGCCGCAACTTTGGATTATATCGCCGGCGAAATCGCCGCCGCCCTCAAACTCAAAACGCAAGTCGCGGTTGTCGTCGGGGGCGGCAATATCGTGCGCGGCGAAATGCTTTCCAAAAGCATGGATGTAGACCGCGTTGCGGCGGATTATATGGGAATGCTGGCGACGGTAATTAACGGCATGGCGCTCGAATCGGCGCTCGCCAAATCGGGCGTTCCCGCGCGCATGCAAACCGCGCTCAACGCCGAACAAGTCGCCGCGCCCTATATCCGCGAAAAAGCGGCGAAACATTTGGAAGCCGGGCGGGTGATGATTTTTTGCGGCGGCACGGGCAACCCGTTTTTTTCCACCGACACCGCGGCGGCGTTGCGCGCTTCCGAAATGGGCGCGGACGCGCTGTTAAAAGCGACGAATGTGGACGGCGTATATTCCAGCGACCCGGCGCGTTTTGCGGATGCGCGGCGTTACGAAACTTTGCCGATGGACGACGCGCTCAACCAAAAACTGCAAGTCATGGACGCCACCGCCCTCGCGTTGTGCCGCGAGCGCAAACTGCCCGTGCATGTTTTTCGGCTGACCGCGCCGGGCGCGCTGTGCGGCGTGCTGGCGGGCGAAGCGCCCGGCACTTTGCTGACTTGCTAAACGAAAATGTCCGGGCCGTCCGCCGGCATTCACCGCATTCTTTCGCCGGCGCAACAGCGCCGCGCCCGCGCGCTTTTATACGCGATTAATATTTCCCTCGCCGCCGGCGTTGTTTTGCTGGCGTTGAAAATTTACGCGTGGCAAATTACCGGCTCGGTCGCCATTTTTTCGGACGCCGCCGAATCGGTCGTGCATATTTTCATTGTCTGCTTCGCCGCATACAGCGTCCGGCTCGCGCAAAAACCCGCCGACCGCGGGCATTTATACGGACACGAGCGGATTAACTTTTTTTCGGTGGGATTTGAAGGGGCGATGATTATCGTCGCCGCCCTGTTTATTTTTTACGAAGCGGGCGCGCGTTTGTTGTCCGGAGATTTAACGCTGCGCAAAGTAGAAGCGGGCGCGGCTTATATCGCGCTGGGTGCTGCGCTTAATGCGGCGCTGGGATTTTTTTTGTTGCGCCAGGGCGCGCGCTTGCATTCGGGCGTATTGGAAGCAAACGGGCGGCATGTCCTCGCCGATTGCATGACGAGTTTGGGGGTGATTATCGGTTTGGCGCTGGCGCGGTTTACCGGATGGCTGGCGTTTGACCCGCTGGTTGCGATGTTGGTTGCGGCGCATATTTTGTGGTCGGGCGCGGGGCTTGTGCGCCGCGCCGTAGGCGGATTAATGGACAGCGCCGACCCGGAAACGGACGCCGCCCTGCACGAATTATTGCGCGCCGAAACGCAAAAATACGGCGCGCACTATCATTTTTTGCGCCACCGGGACGCGGGCGGGCGGTTGTTAATTGATTTTCACCTGCTGCTGGAAAACGATACGAGCGTCTCCCGCGCGCACGATATTTCCATGCTGATTGAACGGGCGATTGCGCGGCGGTTTGAGATGCCGACCGAAGTCACGACCCATTTTGAACCGCTGCACGGACACGACGAAGCGCACCGCATCGGCGCATCCGGCGGAGACGGCGAACTCGGCGGTGAAAGTTAAAAAATCTTCGTTGCGGCAAAACTAAAATCTTCCGGTTGAATAAAATGAAAGACGCGGAATTTTTGTTTGCAAATTGAAAAATAAATTAAGATTAAATGCGCGCGGTTTGGATACGCGAAAAGATTTGTTTTGCAATGCGCCGACCGCAACCGCAATTAATATCCGAAACATTCCCGCGCCGAAAGCGGCGAAAATTAAAGCGGACAGGTTTGGATTAAAAAATTAAGCGAGCGCGGTTTGGATGCGCGAAATTGCGGTTTTTAGCGCATCGTCCGCGGCGGCGAACGAAATCCGAAAATAATTATCCGCGCCGAAAGCGGAGCCGGGAACGGCGGCGACTTCGGCTTTTTCCAAAAGATACGCGCACAATTCCAAATCGGTCGGCGCGGCGATTTTGCCGTTGCCGTGCAGGGCGGCAATCGCCCCGCCGGCGGCGGCGAAAGCGTAAAACGCGCCGTCAATTTCCCCGCATTCGAGCCCCGGCGCGGCGTTCAGCCCTTCGCGCACAAAACGGCGGCGGCGGTCAAACGCTTCCAGCATCGGCGCGATGCAATCCAAACCGCCGTTTAACGCCGCCGCCGCCGCCGCCTGCGCGATGGAACACGGGTTGGAAGTTCCCTGCGACTGCACTTTCGTCATCGCTTTAATAATATTTTCCGGTCCGGCGGCGTAGCCGATGCGCCAGCCGGTCATGGCAAATGCTTTGGAAACGCCGTTAACGACAATAGTGCGCGAAAGCAACTCCGGACAAGCGTTGACGATGTTGGCGAAATCGCGCCCGTCATAGCGCACATGTTCGTAAATATCGTCCGAGACGACAAGCAATTTTGGATAGCGCAAAATAACTTCGCCCAGCGCGGCGAGCTCGTCCCGGGAATACATCGCGCCCGAAGGGTTGGACGGGCTGTTGATTACCAGCAATTTACTTTTGTCGGTCAGCGCGTTTTGCAATTCGTCCGGAGTAATTTTGCGCCCGTCCGCGGGGGCGGCGACAACCGGGCGCGCGCCCAACAGCAGCGCCATATCCGGATACGAAACCCAATACGGCGCGGGAATCACGGCTTCGTCGCCTTCGTCCAAAACCGCCGTCATCAAATTCATAATGGAGTGTTTTGCGCCGGTTGACGCGATGATTTGCGCGGGCGCGTATTCCAGCCCGTTTTCGCGGCGCAGTTTTTCGGCGACCGCCGCCTTCAGCGCCGCCGTCCCGCCGACTGCGGTATATTTTGTTTCGCCGTTTTGGATGGCGGCGGCGGCGGCGTCTTTGATATGCTGCGGCGTGTCAAAATCCGGTTCGCCGGAACCGAGATTAATCACATCGCGCCCCGCCGCTTTCAATTCTTGCGCGCGCGAAGACACGGCAATCGTCGGGGACGGCTTAATCCGCCCGACCCGCTCCGCCAAAATTCCGTTTTTCATGCGCCGATTGTAGCACTTTACCGCCCGCGGCAAAAATTTTTTTGCAATATTTGGGAATTTGCGGGAAGTAAAATATCCGGCAAAAATCCGCCGGCGCAGTTTTGGGAAAACGCCGCGCCGAAAAAAATCACAAAAAAGCGGCGTTGCGCGAAAGGCAAACGGGCGAAAATAAAGTAAAATTCGCCTGCCGAAAAAAAACGGGGGCGTAGCTCAGTGGTAGAGCGTCTGGTTTGCATCCAGAAGGTCGCGGGTTCAATCCCCGCCGCCTCCACCTGTCCGCCGGGCGGTTTCGCAACCTTTCCCGCGTTTCTTGCCCCGTCCCCGCACTCCAACGCAGGGATGCATACCGGCGACATCCCCGCCGCCTTT
>JBPCWY010000007.1:0-16685 GCA_051009035.1 Gammaproteobacteria bacterium | reverse complement strand
AGCGGCTGGCGCGTTATTACCAGCATCCGCATCCGGCGTTAGTTTACTTGCTGGCGATGATTGTGGAAAACGCCGCGCGCGCGCGCAAGCCGGTTACGCTGTGCGGCGAAATGGCGGGCGCGCCGGGCATGGCGCGGTTGTTGCTGTCGCTCGGGTTGCGCCGTTTTTCCATGTCCGTCCCGCAAATCGCCGCATTGCGCGAGACAATACCCGCGCTCAATTGCGCCAAACTCGCCGCGCACCGCAACGCTATTTTGTCCGCCGCTTCCCCGGAATCGCTGCAAAAAATTACCGAAAAATTAAACGCGGCTTAAACCGCAACTGTCAATTAATATTTTACCCGCAATATAAACAAGCGCGGTTTTAATTTATATTTTACGGCGCGTTTTTTTCGCGCATGCAAAATTATTTCGGCGCGGTTTTTGCGGTAAATTAAAAATATGCAAATACGGGTTTGGCGCGTATTTTTACCGCGCGCTTTTATGCGGCAAAAAATATTTGATTGCGGCGTTTATGGCGGCGGAGATTTTTTTAACGCGCCAAAAATCCGCCGTCTACCGGCAATAAAACGCCGGTGATATACGCCGCCGCGGGGGACGCCAAAAAAACCGCCGCGCCTTCAATGTCGGACAACGCGCCGCATCTTCCCAAAATTGTAGAATCGGCAAGCCGCGCCGCCAGCGCTTCGTCCGCAAAAACAACTTCGGTCATCGCGCTGGGAAAAAAACCGGGCAACAACGCATTTACGGTTACGCCGTTTTTTCCCCACGCGCGGGCGAGCGCGCGGGTTAGTTGCGCGACTCCGCCTTTGGACGCGGTATAGGCGGCGTCTCCCAAACCGGCGCGCACGGATTGCATGGAACCGATGTTAATGACCGCGCCGCCGTTTTTCATGCCGCCGATTAATTCCCGCGTCAAAAAAAACGGCGCTTCCAAATTGACGGCAAAAGTATCCCGCCATGTTTCCATCGTAATGTCCGCCGCGGAACGCGCGGGGTCGGACGAAGAGCGCAAGTTGACTCCGGCGGCGTTGACGATAATTTGCGGCGCGCCAAAATGCGCGGCGATGTCTTTGGCGGTTTGCGGCAAGGTTTCAATTTTTGCCAAATCCGCGGCGACTACCGCCGCCCGCGTTTCGGATGCGGCGTCGTTGATTTCCGCCGCCGCTTCCAGCAAAAGATTTTCGCGCCGCCCGACCAAAACGACTTTTGCCCCCGCCGCCGCCAACGCCGCCGCAATCCGCCGCCCAATCCCGGAGCCGCCGCCGCGAACCGCCGCCACGCGCCCGCCCAGCCCAAACATCCGCGAAAGATAATCCGCCATGCCGCTATTATACGCCCCCGCCGCAAGTTTGATAATCCGAAAAATATGGTATAAGACCGCGGGGGCGGGATACATTATTCGCCGTTATATTCTTCCTCATCTTTCTGTTTCCGAATTTCGTCCAATATCCGCCCTTCATATTCCCAAAATAGCGTGCCGTTGGCTCTTTCCCATTGCACCCCTTGCTCTTTGAGAATCTTAAGCGCCGCTCCTGACAACATCATTTCTTCGCCGTCAAGTTCAATTTTTTTATCGCTTATGACTTTAGCCACTCTGTTCGGGTCTCTGGAAAAAGTCAATTCCGCCCCAATTGGAATACCTACTGCGGAAAAGTTAAAATTTGACTTCTTCTTGTCTATTTTCTCGCGTTCGCGATTACCCGCCTCAATATCAACCGATATAGCCGGATCTATATCGGTAATACTTACTTCCTCGCCACCAGTTAATTTCATTGCAGAAACAACTCTTTCTGGCTCAATTTCAAAAAATTCTCTGCGAGAATTTTTTCGCGCATTATTAAATGTATCATGTAATAACCGCTCTTTGTCTTCGGGTCTGTCTACACGAACTGCGTAAAACAATTCAAACGGAAACGGCACCCCGGTACTGTATAGAGTACTCATACGCTGTTTTAACGCGCCAATATTATCGGTTTCAACCAATCCTATTTTTACCAAATCCGGCATTGCGGGGTTTGTTAAGCAATAAATAATTCCTTTTGCCATTATCAACCCTCCACAATAACCGGCTTATGCCCGTCCCAGCGGAGTTTCGGGGGTTGGGGGAAGGAATGATACGGGGCGGGGGTCGGCAATTCCCATTCCAATGTGTCCGCGCCTTCCCAGACATGGTTGTCTTTTATTTTTTCGCCGCTGCGGATGCATTGCACGACGACATATAAAAACAGCAGCTGCGACAAGCCGAAACCGAATGCGCCGATGCTGCTTATCATGTTAAAATCCGCGAATTGCAGGGCGTAGTCCGGAATGCGGCGGGGCATTCCCGCCAAGCCGAGAAAATGCTGGACGAAAAATGTGATGTTGAAGAAAATCATGGACAGCCAAAAATGCGCTTTGCCGAGCGTTTCGTTATACATCCGCCCCGTCCATTTTGGCAGCCAAAAATACACCCCGGCAAACAGCGAAAACAACGAACCCGCCACCAGCACATAATGAAAATGCGCCACGACATAATAAGTGTCCTGCAACTGCACATCCAGCGGCGCAATGGCTAAAACAAGCCCGGTAAAGCCGCCGATAGTAAACAGCACGACAAACCCGATGGCGAACAGCATCGGCGTTTCAAATGTCATTGAACCGCGCCACATTGTCGCAATCCAATTAAAAACTTTGACGCCGGTCGGCACGGCGATAACCATCGTCGCGTACATAAAAAATAAAATGCCCGCCACCGGCATCCCCACCGTAAACATGTGGTGCGCCCAGACGATAAACGACAACAGCGCGATGCTCGCCGTGGCGTAGACCATGGAAGCGTAGCCGAACAGCGGCTTGCGCGCAAAAACCGGAATCACCGAAGAAACGATGCCGAATGCGGGCAACGCCATAATATACACTTCCGGATGTCCGAAAAACCAAAAAATGTGCTGGTATAACACCGGGTCGCCGCCGCCCGCCGCATTAAAAAATGCCGTGCCAAAATGCCGGTCGGTCAGCAGCATCGTCACCGCCCCCGCCAAAACGGGCATGACGGCAATCAGCAAAAACGCGGTAATCAGCCATGTCCAAATAAACAGCGGCATTTTCATCAGCGGCATGTCGGGCGCGCGCATGTTAAAAATTGTCGTAATAATATTAATCGCGCCCATAATGGAAGAAATGCCGAGCAGGTGAATGGCAAAAATCGCCATGTCCATGCCGACTCCTTGTTGCGTGGAAAGGGGCGCGTATAAAGTCCAGCCCGCCGCCGTTGCGCCGCTGGGGGTAAAAAACGAGCCGATAAGCAAAAGCGCGGCGGGCGGCAACAGCCAAAAAGACCAATTATTAAGCCGCGCAAAAGCCATGTCGGATGCGCCAATCATCAGCGGCACTTGCCAGTTGGCAAAGCCGGTAAAGGCGGGCATAATCGCGCCAAAAACCATGACCAAGCCGTGCATCGTGGTGAGTTGGTTGAAAAATTCGGGCGCGACGACTTGCAGCCCGGGCTGGAATAATTCGGCGCGGATAAGAAGCGCCATAATCCCGCCGGAGATAAACATCGTAAAGGCAAACCACAAATACATTGTGCCGATGTCCTTGTGGTTTGTCGTGGTCATATAATGCCACGCACGGGCGCGAAAACCGCGCGGCAAATGCGCGCCGTGGTCGTGGTCGTGGGAATCGCCCGCCGCATCTGCGGCACCATAATGGGGAATTGTCGCGGTGTCTGCCATGTTGCCTCCTTAGTTGCGGTTATTTTACCCGATTTTGGCGTTTTTTTCGCCTATTTCGTCCAAACGGGTGCAAATTTTCGCGGCTAACGAATCGGCGGAAAAACCGAAACGGGCGAATAAACCGGCGGCGGGAGCGGATGCGCCAAAACCGGGCATGGCGAAAATATTCCCGCTGTCGGCGTATTTTTCCCAGCCAAACGCCGCCGCCGCTTCAATCGCAAAACGCGGCGCATCGCCCAAAACTTCGCGCCGGTATGCTTCGTCCCGCCGCTCAAACCGCTCCCAGCACGGAAACGAAACAACCGCCGCGGAAACGCCCCGCGCCGCCAATATTTCCGCAACTTGCGCCGCCAATGCGACTTCCGTGCCGGAAGACAAAAGGGTTAAATCGCGCTGCGACGGCGCGGAAAGCAAATACGCCCCGCGCAAACAAAGGTTTTCCGCGCAATATTCGCGGCGCAACGGCGGCGTATTTTGCCGCGAGAGGGCAATCACGGACGGGGCGTTTTTGTCCGACAACGCGGCTTCCCAACACTCCGCCGTTTCCGCGGCGTCCGCCGGACGGTATACGGATAATCCGGGCATCGCGCGCAACGCCGCCAAATGTTCCACCGGCTGGTGCGTCGGGCCGTCTTCGCCCAAACCGATAGAATCGTGCGTCATCACATAAATTACTTGCGCGCCCATCAGGGCGGAAAGCCGAATCGCCGGACGGCAATAATCGGAAAATACCAAAAAAGTCCCGCCAAACGGCGTAAGCCCGTGCAACGCCATGCCGTTCATCGCCGCCGCCATCGCGTGTTCGCGCACGCCGTAGTGGATGTAATCGCCGCTAAAATCGGCGGCGCAAACTGCTTGTCCGCCGGCGGGTTTGGTGTTGTTGGAGCCGGTCAAATCGGCGGAGCCGCCGATAAATCCGGGAATGCATCCGGACAAGGCGGAGAGCGTTTTTTCGCTTGCTTTGCGGGTGGCGATATTGGGCGGATTGGCGGCAAACTCTTTTTTCAATTCTTCCGCCGCCGCCCGCGCCGCCGCATCGTAATTTTTGCCGCGCCATGCGTCCCATTTTTCGCGCAATTCGGCGGACGCGTTTTGCACCCGTTTATGCCATTCCCGCTCTTCCGATTCTCCGCGCGCGCCGATTTTGCGCCAAGCGGAAAGCAACGCGGGGGGAATTTCAAACGGCGGATGCGGCCACTGCAATTCTTTGCGGGCGGCGGCAATTTCTTCTTCGCCCAACGGCGCGCCGTGCGCTTTTTCGCTGCCCTGTTTGTTGGGCGCGCCCCGCCCGATAACCGTTTTGCACGCAATCAAAACCGGCTTGTCGGAGTTTTGCGCATCACGCAGGGCGCGGCGGATTTCTTCCGGCGCATGCCCGTCAACGGCGGCGGTATTCCAGCCGTAAGATTCAAAACGGCGCAAATGGTCGTCCGAAACGGACAAAGATGCCGCGCCGTCAATCGTAATTCCGTTGTCGTCAAACAACACAATCAATTTAGAAAGCACCAAATGCCCCGCCAAAGACGCGGCTTCGTGGCTAATTCCTTCGCACAAACAGCCGTCCCCGGCAACGGCATAAACGCGGTGATTAACCAGCGCATCGCCAAAACGCGCGCTTTCCAAACGCTCGGCGACAGCCATGCCAACGGCGGCGGCAAGCCCCTGCCCCAGCGGTCCGGTTGTCGTTTCTACGCCGGGGGTATGTCCGTATTCGGGGTGTCCGGGCGTTTTGCTCCCAAGTTGGCGGAAGTTTTTGAGTTGCGCCAAATCCATTTCGGGATAGCCGAGCAAGTAAAGCAACGAATACAAAAGCATGGAGCCGTGTCCGGCGGAAAGGACAAAGCGGTCGCGGTCCTGCCACTGCGGATTGGACGGGGAAAATTTAAGAAACTCGGAAAACAAGACGGCGGCGGCGTCCGCCATCCCCATCGGCATCCCCGGATGTCCGGAGTTGGCGCGCTGCACGGCATCCATGGAAAGGGCGCGAATACAATTAGCCATGTCGCGAAAATCGCTCATATACCCGCAATTATACCCGATACCGCCCCGCCCGCAACCCGCATTTTCCGCGCGATTTGCCGCCGCCTGCCGTCATCATATTCCTCGTCCCTACGCTCCAGCGTTGGGACGCATACCGGCGGCGTCCCCGCCGCTTTCCATTGCAAACCGCAAGCCGCACAATTCCCCCGCCCCTTTCCGTCATTCCCGCGTAGGCGGGAATCCAAAAAGCAAACTGCAGCAAAGTATTAAAATCCCGCAACAATGCCGAACATTTTGGATTCCCGCCTGGCGGGAATGACATGTCTTATAGAAATGATTGAGCGGCTAACGGCAATAGCATTATACCGGACCCACGCCCGGCACGCTGGCTTTTTGATGAATCCGGCGTCCGGCGCGGACTTCTTCCCAGATGTTCGCCCAAGTAATGCGCCTGGGGTTCAGCAGCTGGCTTACCGCCGCCCGCTGGATTTCTTGCGCCAAATTTAAATTAGCATGCATAATATCGTGGGTAGCGTAGCGCGTAATGGCGTTCAGCAAAAGCCAGCCGACATTTGTAACCGCCGGATTTCTTTCCCGTTCCAGATAGTAATACTTAACAATATCCGCCGATCTAACGCCTCCAAAAGCGTTTAAGCCCGCGCGCTTAAGAATATAAGCAACCGCCCTGCGAACATCGTCTTCGGTAAAATTTTCCGCTACCGCGGACGCCGCTTCCCCGATAAAACGGTCGGCGTTTTTGGAAAATTCATCCATTGCCTTTTTGCCGTTATCCAGTCCTGAAACAATAATCCGTCCAATCAAGAGGTTAATTTCATGCTGTACATCCGGCATCGGATGCGGCGGCAAATTAGGGCAGCGTTTTTTGTCCATGCCCTTTAAGATGTTATTGCTGTAAGAAATCAGCGTTTTTTGCCCTTCCGCATCCACGGTCATGCCGTTTAGGCAAACCAGCCGCTTAATCATCGTTTGCACCGTGATATGCCCGTAACGCCCGGTTTCCGAAGCGCGGACGCGGATTCCGGATACATATTCTTCTTTCAGCACGGTAAGCATATGCCGTTTTGAAAATTCAATATCCACCAGCATGCCGCCGTCGACGGACAAAGAATAACTAATATTGGATATTGCGGGCGTTTTGGATTCCGCCGGCAACGAGCCGGATATGGTCTCCCGTAAAGCGTCGCACAAATAAATATTATCCATGCGGGAAAACTTTGACGGAAGAAACGCGCGCAACACAAAAGGGTTGGTTTGGTCCCCTTTGCCGCCGCGCCCCTCCTCAAGATTTTCATGCGAAAACGACATAAAACGAAGCAAGAATACTTCCGAATTTGCGCAGTCCATAAAAAAATTCAAGTTTTCAACTAAAAGATGGGGATTGCCTTTTTCCACCAGGGATTTAAAAACCTTTTTGGAAAATTTTAAATCATCCACAATTTGCTCCCATGCATGCATAGTGGGAATCATCATCCATTTTTTGCCGACTCTGTCCCGGCAGCGCAGAACAACATTAAGGCCGGCAAGCTTCTCGCCGCCTTTTGCGATAAAATCGTCGCCGTTTCCTTTTGCATATTCCAAAAACCGGCGGTATTCCTCGGACAACCCGAAAAATTTATCCGGTTCCAATATTTGAAACCGGATGTCTCCCTTGTCCGCAAAACAGTCCTCAAAAAATTCCCGTTGCTGCTTCAATTCACGCGTTAAGCCCGAGAAAAAATCCTCAACATTTTTTTCCAACACGGGGGAGCTGGAATAATTATAATGTTCCGGCTCGCGCGCCGCCGCCGTTTCATGGGACGGAGCAACGCCCGCCCTGTCCGCTACTGCGGACGCAAATCCCGGCGCCGATGCCGCCCTTCCGAGCGATACGCTGGTCTTATAACCATGATTGCGAATGGCAAAATGGCGTGTATTTTCTAAAATTCGGTTGGTTGGCATAGCATGCTCCTTTGTATAATTATAGAGATTTTATCACAAATTTACTAAAATTATAATTTTAGTAAAAAAATATCACTAAACTGTTGTATTAAAAATACAACAATCTTCCGGTTATTTTCCGTAAAATACTGATTTTTCTTATTTTTAGCCAACAAATACCACCGCCGGAATTATCCCGCCGCTTCCAAGGCGGTTAATACGGGTAATTCGCCGCCGCCGATGTATTCTAAAAATGCGCCGCCGCCAGTGGATAAATATGAAATGCCGGCGGCGGCGTTAAATTGCGCCACCGCCGCCAAAGTGTCGCCGCCGCCCGCTACGGAATACGCCGCCGAAGACGCTACCGCCTCCGCCAATGCGCGGGTGCCGCCGGCAAACGGCGCGCATTCAAAAACGCCCGCCGGACCGTTCCAAATAATCGTTTGCGCCCGCGCGATTAATGCCGCATAATTAGCGCGGGTTTTTTCGCCTATGTCCAAAATCCGCCCTTTCGCGCCGAGTTGCGGCAATTCTTCCGCGGATAACGCGCGCGTTGCGGCGTTTTCGTTAATCTCTTCCGCCGCAATAAAATCAAGCGGCATAATTATTTTGCCGGGATATTTTTTTAACATCGCCGCGGCTTGCGGGAGCATTTTGTTTTCGGTTAAAGACGCGCCCGTATATCCGCCCGCCGCGGCGGTAAAAGTATTCGCGATGCCGCCGCCCGGAATTACATAATCGCAAATCTCCAACAGCCGTTGCAATGCGGAAAGTTTTGTCGACACTTTGCCGCCGCCGACAATCGCCAACAACGGGCGCGCCGGACTGCGCAAAACATGGCGCAACGCTTCCAATTCCGCGGCGAACAACATTCCGGCGCATGCGGTTTTTGCCGCCGCGGCGAGCGCGCAAACCGAACACTCTTTGCGGTGCGCCGCGGCAAACGCGTCCATCACAAACACATCGCCCTGCGCCGCATACCGCGCCGCCAATTCCGCCGCGTTTTCTTTTTCGCCAATATTAAAACGCGTGTTTTCCAACATCGCAATTTCGCCCGCCGCAAGTTTTGTACCGGGAAACTGCGGCAAAAATGCGGCGGGCGTTTTTAATAACGCGGACAATTTTTCCGCCGCCGGACGCAGCGATAATTTGGAATCAAAAACGCCCGCTTGCGGACGCCCCAAATGCGACAGGCACAAAACGCCGCCGCCGTTTTTTAAAATATATTGAATGGTCGGCAACGACGCCCGAATGCGCGAATCGTCGGTTATTTTTCCGCCCGCCAGCGGCGTATTAAAATCGGCGCGCAATAACGCAATTTTGCCGCGCCACGCAATATCCGCAACGCCCCGCATTTAATTCTTCGCGGAAAACATCGCCGCGGCGACATCCAGCATGCGGCATGCAAACGCCCATTCGTTGTCATACCACGCAAATACTTTCGCCAAATTGCCGAGCGTTTTGGTTTGCGCCGCGTCTATGGAAGCGGAATACGGCGAATGGTTAAAATCGGACGACACCAACGGCGTTTCGCATACCGCCAATACGCCGGGCGGAAAAGTTTTTGCGGCGGCGGCAAACGCGGTATTAATTTCGCCCGCATCCGCTTCCCGGGCGAGGATGCATGTTAAATCCAACAGCGACACATTCGCCACCGGCACGCGCAACGCGCCGCCGCCGAGTTTGCCCTGCAATTCCGGAATGACGAGTCCGATGGATTCCGCCGCGCCGGTTTTTGTCGGAATTATATTCGCGCCCGCGGCGCGCGCGCGGCGCAAATCTTTGTGCGATTCGTCCAGCAATTTTTGGTCGGCGGTCATCGCATGCACCGCGCTCATCCAGCCGCGCTCCACGCCAAAATTGTCATGCAATACTTTCGTTACCGGCGCCAAACAATTTGTCGTGCAGGACGCGGCGGAAACGACGGTAAAATTATTTTCCGCCAAAATAGCATGATTGACTCCGTAAACTACGGTTGCGTCCGCGTCCGCGCCCGGCGCGGAAATTAAAACTTTTTTTGCGCCCGCGGTTAAATGGCGGGCGGCGTTTTCGCGCGCCGTCCAAACGCCGGTGCATTCCAACACAATATCCGCGCCCGCTTTTTCCCATCCGATATCTTCCGGCGCGGCGTGTTGCGTATACGGAACGGCGCGCCCGCCGATGTCCAAAACGCCCCGCCCGGCGGATACTTTTTCGGCAAAACGCCCGTGCGCGGTGTCGTATTGCAAAAGATGCGCGGCAACGGAAACATCGGCGCGGCTGTTGATGGCGGCAATTTCAATACCGCCCCGCCCGCTTTCGGCAAGCGCGCGCAAAATGCAGCGCCCGATGCGCCCAAACCCGTTAATTCCCGCCCTGATTGCCATTCCAAAACGCTCCTTTCGCAAAACAATTCCGCCCCAAAAACGGCAACGCCGATTATACAACGCGCGCGCCAAAATTGCATGGCAAGAAACGGGTTGCGCGCGGAAAATAAAAACGGGTAAAATTGCGCCATGGAAAATTCTATGAACAGAACGCAGTGGGCGATGTTGCTGTCGCTGGCGGTGGTGTGGGGCGGGTCGTTTTTTTTCATCGGCGCGGCGTTGCGCGAAATGCCGCCGTTTTCGGTTATTGCGGCGCGTTTGGTTTTTGCCGCGGCAGCGCTGAATATTGCGCTGTTTGCCGCCCGCGCCGTTTTTCCGATTGGAATGTGGCGCGATTTTGCCGTGATGGGATTGCTGAATAACGCGATTCCGTTTTCGTTGATTGCGTGGGGGCAGACGCAAATCGCCGGCGGCTTGGCGGCGATTCTCAATGCGACGACTCCGTTATTTACGATTGTCGTCGCCCATTTTCTCGCGCACGGCGAAAGAATGAGCGCGGGGAAAATTTTCGGCGTTTGCGCGGGAATCGCCGGGGCGGCGGTGATTGTCGGCGCGGAAGCGTTGCGCGGATTGGGCGCGAATGCGTTTGCGCAATTGGCGATATTAGGCGCGGCGTGCAGTTATGCTTTTGCGTCCGTTTTTGGCTTGCGTTTTCGGCGGATGAAAATCTCCCCGCTCGCCACCGCCGCCGGACAAGTTAGCGCGTCCGCATTAATACTGCTGCCGTTGGCGGCTTTGACCGAGCGGGTTTGGACTTTGCCCGCGCCGGGCATTGCGACTTGGGGCGCGCTCGCCGGATTGGGATTGCTTTCCACCGCGCTGGCATATTTATTATATTTTCGCATTTTGGCTTCGGCGGGCGCGACAAATGTTGCGCTGGTTACTTTTTTGGCGCCGATTAGCGCGATTTTACTCGGCGCGTTATTTTTGGGCGAAGTGTTGGAAATAAAACATTTTTACGGCATGGGATTAATCGGAATCGGACTCGCCGCCATAGACGGGCGGATTTGGCGGCGGTTGCGCCAAACATTCCAAAACCACGGCAAAATTTTTTCCGATTCGGACGGCGGAAAATGACCGCGCCAAATGTAATTTTGCCGAACGATTTGCAATGGCAAAAAATTATCCGGCGGGAAGAATCGGATTTTATCTACGCCGTTAAAACGACCGGCATTTATTGCCGCCCGCAATGCGCGTCCAAAAAACCGCGCCGCGAAAATGCGGAATATTTCGCCCGCGCCGAAGACGCGGCGCGCGCCGGTTATCGCGCCTGCAAAAAATGCCGCCCCGAAATACGCGCCGAAACGCCGCCGCAAAACGAATGGCTCGCCGCCGCATGCCGCGCGTTGGCGGATGCGGAAGGCGCGCCGCCGCTGGGCGAATTGGCGGCGGCGGCGGGAATGAGCGCGCGCCATTTTCACCGCCGCTTTTTATCTCTCGCCGGAATCACCCCGAAACAATACGCGATGCAGGCGCGGCGCGAAAAATGGCGGGACAATTTGCGCCGCGCCAAGCGCGTATCGGACGCCGTTTATGATTCCGGTTTCGCATCCGGCGCGCGCGCTTACGAAAATGTTTACGCCGATTTGGGGATGACTCCCGCCGCCTGCAAAAACGGCGCGGCGCGCGAGCGCATTCAATACGCCCTCGCCCCGTCCGCTTTGGGGCGCGTTTTGGTCGCCGCCACCGCCCGCGGCGTTTGCGCGATTAATTTCGGCGATTCGGATTCCGCCCTGCGCGAAGAAATTAAACGGCAATTCCCGCGCGCGGAAATCGTCCCCGGCGATGCGAAATTTTGCCGCCTGATTCAAAAAACGGCGAAAGAAATTACCGCCCCGCACGCCGGATTAAATTTGCCTTTGGATATTCGCGGCACCGTTTTTCAACAAAAAGTATGGCGCGCCCTGCAAAAAATCCCGCCCGGAAAAACCGCGTCCTATTCCCAAATCGCCGCCCAAATCGGCAAACCCCGCGCTGTCCGCGCAGTCGCTTCGGCGTGCGGCAAAAACCCGCTGGCGGCGGCAATTCCCTGCCACCGCGCGATTGGAAAAAACGGCGAATTGCGCGGCTATCGCTGGGGAATTGAACGCAAACGGGCATTGCTTTCGGCGGAAATGAAAACGGCGAAAATACCGAAAAATCAATAATTCCAAGCGCAATACAAGAATTAACCGAAAATAGAAAAAACCCGAAAGCGGCGGGTTTTGGGGAAATTTTTAATCAATAAACCGCCGTGAATTCTTAACGTCCGCATCGTCCGAAAGGCGATTGCGGCAAGCGGTTGCGGGGGCCAGATTTGAACTGACGACCTTCAGGTTATGAGCCTGACGAGCTACCGGACTGCTCCACCCCGCTCCGCCATTATACGCCAATTTTCGCGGATTTTCGCGGACGGGGGCGAATCGCAAAACAAAATGTGCGGAAATTCGCTATACTTGCGCTTTGCCTTGCGGCGAATTTTCCCTCCCCCGCCCGTTTTTTGACCGAATGAAAATTACCGATTTCCGCATATATCCCGTTGCCACGCCGCCCCCGCATTTGGGCGGGGAGTGCTGGCTGTTTGTCGTGTTGGAAACGGACGGGGGCGTTTGCGGGACGGGCGAAATTTACAGCGTCCCGTTTCGCCCCCAAACCGCCGCCGTGATGGCGGCGGATGTTTGCGAAAGATGCGCGGTGGGCGCGGACCCGTTTCGCGTGGAAAAATTGTGGCGCGAAGTGTATTCCGGCTCTTACACCCAGCGTCCCGACCCTTCGCTGCTTGCCGTGTTGAGCGGGGTGGAAATGGCGTGCTGGGACATTATCGGCAAAGAATTAAACAAACCGGCGCACGCCCTCTTGGGCGGCAAAGTGCGCGAAACGCTGCGCGCTTATACTTATTTGTATCCGGAAGAAGGCGACGCCGCCGATGTTTATACCGATCCGCAAACGGCGGCGGCGCGGGCGGCGGAATATGCGGCGCAAGGCTTTACGGCGGTAAAATTTGACCCCGCCGGACCATACACCGCCTACGACCCGCGCCAGCTCCGTTTGGACGACTTGGCGCGCAGCGAGGCGTTTGTCCGCGAAATCCGCGCGGCGGTGGGCGATAAATGCGATTTATTATTCGGCACGCACGGGCAGACGACTCCGGCGGGCGCGGTGCGGCTGGCAAAACGGCTGGAAGCGCACGACCCGCTTTGGCTGGAAGAGCCGACCTCGCCGGAAAACCCGCAAGCGATGGCGCAAATCGCGCGAGCCACTTCTATTCCAATTGCGGCGGGCGAGCGGCTGACGACGAAGTATGAATTTGCCAATTTACTCGCCGCCGGCGGCGCGGCGATTTTGCAGCCCAACACGGGAAAATGCGGCGGGCTTTTGGAAGGCAAAAAAATCGCCGCCATCGCCGAAGCGCACTGCGCGCAAATCGCCCCGCATTTATACTGCGGTCCGATTGTCGGCGCGGCAAACATCCAGCTCGCCGCGTGCATTCCAAACTTTTTAATTTTAGAAGGCATTAAAAAATGGGACGGATTCACCGCGGAGATTTTACAAAAACCGCTGCAATGGCAGGACGGTTATGTCATCGTCCCCGACGCCCCCGGCTTGGGCGTGGAATTAAATATTGAAGTCGCGGAAAAAAACCGTTATGAAGGCGGCGAAAAATCCATGCACCCGCGGCCGTCTTTAACGCCGCTTTAATTTTTTATTAATTTGCCGTTGATTTTTCCAAACGGATAAAATATTTTTCCGCGCAAACAAATTAATTAAATACTTCCCACTCCGCAACTCCCCGCCAAATATTCCAATCCTGCGAAAGCAGGATTCATGCGTCTTTTTAGCCCGGGCAAAAATCGCCGCCAGAGTCGGATTTTGCCTTTCGGCAAAATGGAAAGACCCATGAATCCTGCTTTCGCAGGATTGGAAAATCCCCCCTTGTCGTTCCACTGCTCGCCCCCGATTTTAATCGGGGGCGAGCAGTTAATTTCTTTGTCATTCCGCAATTCCCCGCCCTTCTTTCTCGTTCCGCAATTTATTGCGGCAAAAGGCGGCGGACAAAAATAATTTTCATTCCACGGGAGGAATTGCATAATTTTCCAAATAGCGAAAAAATCTTTAAGGCAATTCCGTTAAATATTAACTTTCCTTTTTGCCCCGCGCGTCCGGCGGCAATTTTTGGTTGAGAATGTGCGCCGCGGCTTTTTCGCCAGTCATAATGGAAGGGCCGTTTAAGTTGCCGTAAGTGATGCGCGGGAAAATGGACGAATCCGCAACGCGCAGATTTTCCGCGCCCAATACGCGGCAATCCGAATCTACAACCGCCAGCGGGTCGTCCGGCGCGCCCATTTTGCAGGTGCCGCACGGATGATACGCCGACTCCGCTTCGCAGCGGATGTAATCGTCCAAATCGGAATCGGCGTCGCCCGCGGGCGCAATCGGCGCGCCGGTAAATTCCGCCATCGCTTTTTGCGAAAATACTTCGCGCGCCGTCCGTATGCAGCGGCGAAAATCCCGCCAGTCGTTTTCGCCCGACATGTAATTAAACCAAATGCGCGGCGCGGACGCGGGATTTGCATCGCGCAATTTTACCCAACCGCGCGCGGCGGAACGCATCGCCCCGGCGTGCGCTTGAAACCCGTCCCCGTCCGCCGCCGCTTTGCCGTCGTAACGAATCGCGGCGGGCAAAAAATGAAACTGCGTATCCGGATAATCCGCATCGGGCGAAGAAATAAACGCGCCCGATTCAAAATGATTCGTCGCCCCGTCCCCGGTTTGCGAAAGCAGCCACTGCGCGCCGATGCGCGCTTTGGAAAATAATCCGAGCTTGCGGTTTAGGGACAGCGGTTTTTTGCACCGCTGCTGCACATACACTTCCAAATGGTCCTGCAAATTTTGTCCCACGCCCGGACGGTCGGCAACCGCATTAATGCCGAGTTTCGCCAGCGTTTTCGCGCAGCCGATGCCGGACAACATTAAAAGTTTCGGGGAATTAATTGCGGATGCGGACAAAATAATTTCGCGCCGCGCCGCGATGTTAAAAACTTTTCCGCCCGCTTCCGCTTCCAGCGCAACCGCCCGCGTTTTATCAAAAATTATCCGCCGCGCCAACGCGCGCATAATCCGCACATTCGGCATGCGCAACGCCGGGCGCAAATACGCGCGCGCCGCCGACCAGCGGACGCCCCGGTATATCGTCCGTTCAAAACGGCAAAACCCTTCCTGATGTTCGCCGTTGTAATCTTCGGTGCGGGGAAAACCGGCTTCCGCTCCGGCGGCGATAAACGCTTCGTGCAACGGGTTGCATTGCGCTTCGCGCGTGATATGCACAGGCCCCGCATCGCCGCGCCATTCCGCCTGTCCGCCGTGCGCGTTTTCCATGCGTATAAAATACGGCAATACATCGGCGTAAGACCAGCCGCGCGCGCCGCTTTGTTCCCAAAAATTAAAATCCCCGGCATGCCCGCGCACATAAACCATGCCGTTAATCGCCGAAGAACCGCCCCAAACTTTTCCGCGCGGACACGCCAGCCGCCGCCCGCCCATCAGCGATTCTTCTTCGGTGGAATAACCCCAGTCGTAGCGCGGCATATTCATCGGATACGAAAGCGCCGCCGGCATGTTAATTTTCCAGTTTAATATATTCCCGTCCCGCCCGCCGTATTCCACCAGCAATACTTCATGCCCGGCTTCCGCCAAACGCAGCGCCAGCGCGCACCCCGCCGACCCCGCCCCGACAATAATATAATCCGCGCCCGCCGTCATTGCCGCAACAGCGCGCCGTAAATATCGTCGTCGTCAATCACCCCCGCCCATTCGCCGTTGCGCCGCACATACACCGGACCCTTGCACGCGCGTTTGACGCGCAACACTTCCAACAACGGCGCGTCACTTTCCGCAACGGCGCAGCCGTCTTCCGGCGGCGCGGATAATTCGCGCATTACCGAAGCGGCGCGCAAAGTTTTTAACGGATTCATGTGGGCGACAAAATCCGCGACATATTCCGTTTTTGGATTCAAAACAATATCTTCGGGCGCGCCGGTTTGGACGATGCGCCCGCCTTCCATAATTACGATTCGGTTGCCGATTTTTAATGCTTCGTCCAAATCGTGGCTGACGAATAAAATCGTCCGCCGCAAACGTTTTTGCAAATCCAAAAGCTCGTCCTGCAAACGGACGCGAATCAGCGGATCCAACGCCGAAAACGGTTCGTCCATCAGCAAAATCGGCGACTCCGTGGCAAAAGCGCGCGCCAATCCCACGCGCTGCTGCATGCCGCCGGAAAGCTCATGCACTTTGCAATCCCCCCACCCTTCCAAATTGACCATGGACAATTGATGCGCGACTTTTTCCCGCCGCAATGATTCGGCGGCGCCCGCCACTTCCAGCCCGAAAGCGATGTTATCGGCGACCGTGCGCCACGGCAAAAGCCCGAATTGCTGGAAGACCATGGCGATTCTTTTCGTCCGAAAAAAGCGCAGCGTCTCCGCATCGGCGCGCGTAATATCCACCGCTTTTTCGCCGTCATCCACCCGCACCGCGCCGCGCGCCACTTTGTTTAATCCGTTGACGGCGCGCAACAAAGTAGATTTGCCCGAACCGGACAATCCCATCAACACGACAATTTCGCCTTCATACACCTGCAAAGAGCAGTCATGCACGCCCAAAATTTGCCCGGTATCGGCTTGGATTTTTTCGCGGCTTTCCCCCGC
>JBPCWY010000006.1:0-6927 GCA_051009035.1 Gammaproteobacteria bacterium | reverse complement strand
CCTTCGCGGCGAATGACTACGCCGTTGCCGTATTTGGCGTGGCGCACCATTTCGCCCGGGCGGTAGGGAGAATCCGCCCCCGCCGCGGGCAACCCGGCGGGCGGGCGGCGGCGCGGCGCGGAAAAATCCGGCGCGGGCGGCGGCGAAAAATCGGCGGCTTCGCAAACCGGCGCGGCGACCGCTTCGCGCGGCAATTCGGTTAAAAAACGGGACGGCGGGCGCACCTGCGTTTGTCCGAAAATCATGCGGCGGGACGCGTAATATAAAAACAATTCTTCGCGCGCGCGGGTGATGGCGACATACATCAGCCGCCGCTCTTCTTCCACGGCGGAAGTATTCGCCGCTTCCAAACTTTGCGCGGACGGAAACATGCCTTCTTCCAATCCGACGACAAACACGACGGGAAATTCCAGCCCTTTTGCGGCGTGCGCGGTCATTAAATTCACCGCCGGAGAATCGGACGATGCGCCCTGCGATTCGCCCGATTCCAGCGCGGCGTTGGACAAAAACGCCTGCGCCGGGTCTTCGCTTTCTTCCGCGCGAAATTGTTCGGCGGCGCTGACAAATTCGCGCAAGTTTTCGGCGCGCTCGGCGTCTTCGGGGCGGGACTCGCAATGCGCTAAAAGCCCGCTTTCTTCCACGGCGGCGCGCGCCAATTCCGCCAAACTCGCGCCGTTTTCGCGGTGCTTTCGCAGGGCATGTAAAATTTTCCGAAACGGCGCGGCTTTGGCGACTCCGTCCGATTCCAATCCGGCAAAATATCCCCCGGCGGCGGCGAGCGATTCCAGCGTTTTTTTGCCGATACCGCGCGGCGGCGTATTAATAACGCGCAATAAAGAATCCAAATCGTCCGCAACCGCCAAACGCAAATAGGCGAGCGCATGCTTAATTTCCATGCGGTCAAAAAACCGCAACCCGCCGTAAATCCGGTAGCGTACGCCTTGACCCACTAACGCTTTTTCCAACAAACGGCTTTGCGCGTTGGCGCGGTAGAGGACGGCGATATTGTCCGCGCGCATGCCGGCGGCGATTTTTTGCCGCATCGCGTCCGCAACGCTTTCGGCTTCTTCCCCGTCCGTTTCGGATTGCAAAATCCGCACCAATGCGCCGGGCGCGCCGTCCGTAATTAAATTTTTGCCCATCCGGTTTTTGTTGTTGGCGATGAGGGAATTGGCGGCGGTTAAAATATTGCCCGTAGAGCGGTAGTTTTGTTCCAAGCGGATAATTTTTTGCGCCCGCAATTCGCCGCCGATGCGCCGCATATTTTCCGGGTCCGCCCCGCGAAACGCGTAAATGGACTGGTCGTCGTCGCCCACCGCAAAATAAATATTCTCCCCCGAATCCAGCATCTTAAGCCAGCGGTATTGCAGGCGGTTGGTATCTTGAAACTCGTCAATTAAAATATGGCGAAAACGCGCCGCGTAATGCCGCCGCACAGTATCGTCTTCCAAAATATCCAGTGCG
Source organism: Gammaproteobacteria bacterium (assembly GCA_051009035.1). Classification (GTDB taxonomy): domain Bacteria; phylum Pseudomonadota; class Gammaproteobacteria; order Tethybacterales; family Persebacteraceae; genus Persebacter. The sequence goes on along the minus strand of JBPCWY010000006.1, from coordinate 5,463 downwards.
GAAAGCAGCAACTCGGCAAAATCCAATTTGTTTTCGCGCCGGCACATGTCTTCGTAAAGGGCGTAAATTTCGCGCATGGCGCGGGCGCGGTCATGCGATGCGGGCGCGGCGGCGGCGCGAAATCCGTTTTCTTTGGCGGCGTTAATGTATCCCATGCATTCGGACGGGGGGAACTCTTCCTTGTCAATTCCGTTGTCGGAAAGCATGCGGCGGATAAAACCTTTTTGGTCCTGCGAGTCCATGATTTGGAAATTATTGCGCCATCCGGCGGCGGCGGTATGGCGGCGCAGCATGCGGTGGCATACGCCGTGAAAAGTGCCGAGCGCAAGCTCGCCGGGCGGAAATGAAACCATCGCCGCCGCCCGCGCGCGCATTTCTTTCGCCGCTTTGTTGGTAAAAGTAACCGCCAAAATATCGCGCGCCCGAAAACCGCGGGCGGCGAGAAGCCAGCCGATGCGGGAAGTCAGCACGCGGGTTTTGCCCGTGCCGGCGCCCGCCAGCACCAAAACGCCGCCGTCTTCGTATCCGGCGGCAAGCCGCTGGCTCGGATTAAGGCGGAGAGAATCCAAAAAATCGGGCATGCAATTCCAAAAAAATTTCCAAAATCAAAAACGGCGGACGCGCCTTGCAAACCAATTTTTGCCAAAACCGGCGCGCGCCGCCCGTATTTTACAGGTTTATTTTGCAAGCGCGGCGTTTTCGGGCGCGGGTTATTTTCGGCATTGATAATATTTTTTTCAACCGCCGAAAATACCGCAACAATATTAATTACCGGCAATATTAAATACGCCCCTCCCCGCCTCTTAAATACGCCCTCCGCCTATCTTAAATACGCCTCCCGCCTCGTCATTCCTGCGAAGGCAGGAATCTCTTTGCCGTGTGCGGGATATAAATCCGCCCAACTTTCCCGCCCACGCAAATATTAAACGAAACAATAAATCCGCTTTCCGCAAAAAAGATTCCTGCCTTCGCAGGAATGACGGATACGGCGCGGGATTTACGGAGCAAAATAAACGGCGCAAAATTTCGGGCGTTTTTTCTAAAACCCAAGAATGCCCCGGGCGCAAAAACGGAAAACATGCGCGGAAGGTTTATAATCGCCGCCGCATGCTTTCCTTTCCCGCAATCATCGCCGTTTTGGGCATTAATGTCATTTTTAGCGGCGCGTATATTTTCGGCAAACTCGGCGTAGAGCATTTTCCGCCGTTTTTATTCGCCGCGTTTCGTTTTGCGATAGTCGCGGCGGTGCTCGCCCCGTTTGTGCGTTTTGACAGCGCCTTCCGAAAACACTGGCGCGGCGTGCTGGGCTTTTGTTTGACAATGGGAATCGGCGTCTACGGGACGATGTATTGGGCGCTTTATTTGGCGGACGGCGCATCGGCGGTGCTGATTGGCACGCAGTTTTCCACTCCCGTTGCGGTGCTGCTCGGCGCGCGGTTTTTGGGCGAGCGCGCGTCCAAAGAAGTTTGGGGCGGCATCGCCCTCACATTGGCGGGCGCGCTCGTTGTCGGGTTTGACCAGGCGGCGCTCGGCTATCCGCTGGCGTTTGCGCTGGCGCTGCTCGCCGCAGTTTGCTATGCGGCTGCGAATGTCATCTCGCGCGGCATGCGCGAATCAAAAATGGGATTGCTGAATCTTAACGCGCTGATGGCGATTATTTCCGCCGCGCCGATGTTTTTTTTGTCGTGGCTTTTCGGCGAGCCGTGGCGCGCGCCCGTCTCCGGTGCGGGGACGCTGGAATGGACAACGGTTTTATATTCCGCGGTAGTCGTCTCCGTGGTGGGACATGTCGGCATGTTTCGCCTGTTGCGCTATTACCCGCTTTCGGCGGTCATGCCGTTGTATGTTTTTACGCCGATTTTTGGCGTTGCGGGGGCGGTTTTATTTTTGGGCGAATCGCCGACTTTGCGTTTTGCCGCCGGCGCAACGCTGGCGCTTTTGGGAATCGCCGTTATTAACCATTTTCACCGGCGCGAAGCAAAACCGGCGTAATGGCGGTATACGCCGTCGGCGACATTCACGGCTGCCTGCGCACCTTGCAGGATTTGCTCGCCCGCATCGCGTTTTCCCCGGCGCGCGATTCGCTGTGGCTGACCGGCGATTTGGTCAACCGCGGACCGGATTCTTTGGGCGTTTTGCGCTGGGCGCGCGCAAACCAACATTGCATTACGGCGGTATTGGGCAACCACGATTTGCATTTACTCGCCGCCCGTTTTGGCGCGCGCCCGGCGGGCGATTCGTTGCGCGCCGTGCTGGATGCGCCGGATGCGGAAGAATTGTTAACTTGGCTGCGCGCCCGCCCGCTAATGCACGCCGAAGGCGATTACGCCCTGTTGCACGCCGGACGGCTTCCCGAATGGGAGCAGGCGCAAACCGAAGATTTGGCGGCGGAAACGGCGGCGCAAATCCAAAACGATGACGGCTTTTTTGGCGAAATGTTCGGCAATTCCCCCGCCCGCTGGCATCCCGCCTTGTCCGCCCCGGCGCGCCGCCGCGCGGTCGTCAACGCCCTCACCCGCCTGCGGATTATCGGCGCGGACGGGGAAATGATTTTAAATTATGCGGGCGCGCCGCGCAACCGCCCGCCCAAAAGCGCGCCATGGTTTGATGTCCCGCACCGCCGGCGTTGGACGGCAACGGCGGTGTGCGGGCATTGGTCGGCGTTGGGGTTGTTGTTGCGGCAGGATTTGGCGGCGATTGACGGCGGCTGTTTATGGGGCGGGACGCTCGCCGCCCTGCGGTTGGAAGACCGGAAAATTTTCCAAGTTGCGGCGCACCCCGAAGATTCGGCAAAATTGCCGTAAAATATCCCGTAAAATATTATTCGGAAACAACCGCTATGAACGACTCCCCCCTTTCCCCGCAAACCGCCGTCATCGGCTGCATCGGCCTCGGCATTATGGGCGCGCCGGTAGCGCAAAATATGCGGCGAGCCGGATACGCCTTGCGCGTTTTTGCCCGCCGTCCGCAAACCGCCGCCGCCGTCAAAGATTGTCCGGCGGACGAATCGCCCCGCACCCTCGCCGCACAATGCGCCGCAATCATGTTAAATGTTTCGGATACGCCCGATGTGGAAGAATTAACCCTCGGCAAAAACGGCTTGGCGGAAGGCATGAAACCGGGCGGAATTATCATTGACATGTCCACAATTTCCCCGGCGGCGGCGCGGCAAATCGCCGCCAAACTCGCCGAAAAAGAAATATTTTTTTTGGACGCGCCGGTGTCGGGCGGACAAAAAGGCGCGATTGACGGGACGTTGACGATTATGGCGGGCGGCGATGCGCGGGCGTTTGCGCGCGCCCTGCCGCTGCTGCAATCGGCGGGAAAAACAATCACCCATGTCGGCGAATCGGGCGCGGGGCAAACGGTCAAAGCGTGCAACCAAATCATCATCGGCGCGGCGATTGAAGGCGCGGCGGAAGCGCTCGTCTTGGCGCAAAAAAACGGCGTCAATCCGGCGACGGCGCGGACGGCATTAATGGGCGGATATGCTGCGTCCAAAGTTTTGGAGATTCACGGACGGCGCATGTTGGACGGCGATTTCGCTCCCGGTTTTCGCGCCGTATTGCACCAAAAAGACATGCAAATCGCGCTGGAAAACGGCGCGCAAAACGGCTGCCTGCTCCCCGCCGCCCGCCTCTTCGCCGAAAGATTGCAAAAACTAACAGAATCAGGCGGCGGCGATTTGGACTCGGCGGCGGCGTATAATATCGTCAAGGAAGAGGCGGAGTAATTTTCGGATATGTTATACTTTGCAAAATGCCATGCCCGTAAAAAAATATTTTTTTAACGCCCCCGGCGTCCGCCTGTTTCACGGCGACGCCGTGGATATAATGGACTCCCTGCCCGCCGAATCGGCGGACATGATTTTCGCCGACCCGCCCTACGGATTATCCAACGGCGGCATGAGTTGCCATGCCGGAAAACGCGTTTCGGTCAACAAAGGAAAATGGGATAAAAGCCGCGGCGTGGAAAAAGATTTTGAGTTTCACGCCGCATGGACGGCGGCATGCCGCCGGGTTCTTAAACCCAACGGCACTTTATGGATTTCCGGCACGCACCATTCCATCTACGCCTGCGGTTTCGCCCTGCAAAAAGGCGGCTGGCATATCCTTAACGAAATATGCTGGTATAAACCGAACGCCGCGCCGCACTTGGCATGCCGCATGTTTGCGCACAGTCACGAAACATTGGTTTGGGCGCGCAAAACAAAAACGGCAAAGCACTATTTTGATTACGCGTTAATGCGCGACGGCGAATTTGCCGATGATTTTTTTAAGAAAAAAGAGCGGCAAATGCGCAGCGTTTGGGGCGTCAAACCGCCGGACGGCGCGCCCGGCATTTGGGCGATTAATACGCCGCCGGCAAACGAAAAAACGCACGGCAAACATCCCGCGCAAAAACCGCTGGCGTTAATGGAAAGAATCGTTTTAGCGTCCAGCCCGAAAAAAGGAATTATTCTTGACCCGTTTTGCGGCAGCGCGACGACGGGAGTCGCGGCGTTGCGTTGCGGCAGAAAATTTGTCGGCATAGACGGCGAAATGGAATACCTAAAAAAATACGCCGCGCCGCGTTTGCGGGACGCGCTTGCGGCGCGGCAAAACGCATCGGCGAGAAAAGCGGCGTAACTAAACGGGCAATCCCAGCCATGCAAGGGGCAGCGTATTAAATTTATAATGGCAGTTAACGCTGTGTATGTAATCCAAAACATCCTTGTATTCTTTTTTCTTAAACCAATCATTCAGCAAATAAACATACTCAACCCTCAACCCCATCGGGGACACAAGTTTTAAGTATTGCTTCCGCTTAAAATCGCAGGTTTGCAATTTTTCATCAACCGATCCCGCCACTTGCTGGTATTTAATTTCTATGATAAACAAAGTTTCGCGGACAACGACCAGCAAGGCGTCGTCCGGCAACAGCCGTTTAGAAAGCGCGGCGCTCCAATTAATTCCGTTTTCTTCAAGAAACCGGTAAAAATCGTATTTCTTAAAACTCCGGGCAACGCGTTCGCCATTAAACAAAACATCATGCCCCGCCCCGCCGGAGTTTGAAACTATTTCATAACCCGGAATCTTTCCAAGAAGGGAAAGAATATCCGCTTTCCTTTCAAATTGCAGCCCCGTTAATGTATTCCCGCCTTGCGCGCCGCCTTCTTTCATTTGCCTTAATTAACGCCAGCCAGCGCATTCTCCGCCTGCACATCGGCGTGGTAGGAGGAGCGGACCATCGGGCCGCAGGCGGCGTGCGCGAAGCCCAGCGACTCGGCGCGTTTTTGGTATTCGGTAAATTGCGGCGGCGGGACGAAACGCGATACCGGCAAATGCCCGCGGGTTGGCTGCAAATACTGCCCCACCGTTAACATGTCCGCGTTGTGGCGGCGCAAATCGGCGATGACTTCGTAAATCTCTTCGTCCGTTTCGCCCAGCCCCGCCATCAAGCCGGATTTTGCCGGGACTTTCG
>JBPCWY010000005.1:0-2914 GCA_051009035.1 Gammaproteobacteria bacterium | reverse complement strand
GTGGCGGAAGACCTTGCCGCCGGGACGGAAATGCGGTGCGTGATTACCGAAGACGATTCGGAATTTTCCCTGCGCGCCGTTGAAACCGCGCCGTTGGGGCATAAAATCGCCCTCGCTGATTTGCAGCCCGGCGATACGGCGTTCAAATACGGCGAAGATATCGGCAAAATTACCGCGCCCGTTTCCAAAGGCGGGCATGTGCATGTGCATAATCTGAAAACAAAACGGTGGTAATGGCAATGGCAAAACCTTCCGCAAACGGCGGCGATTTTTGGGGATACCGCCGCGAAAACGGGCGCATCGGCGTCCGCAACCATGTCGCGGTTTTGCCCGTAGACGATATTTCCAACGCCGCCTGCGAAGCCGTTGCGGGGCATATTTGCGGCGCAACGGCTTTGCCGCATGCCTACGGGCGGCTGCAATTTGGCGCGGATTTGGATTTGCATTTCCGCACATTAATCGGCGCGGGAAGCAACCCGAATATCGCCGCCTGCGTTGTTATCGGCATTGAACCCGGCTGGACGAAAATTGTCGCGGACGGAATCGCCGCAACGGGAAAACCCGTCGCTTCGTTTTCCATTGAACGGCAGGGCGATATTAATACCGTCGCCGCCGCCGCCCGCCAAACCAAAGAATTCGTCCAAAACGCCAGCGCGCAACTGCGGGAGCAGTGCGACATCGGCGAATTATGGGTATCCTGCAAATGCGGCGAATCCGACCCCACGACCGGCTTGGCGTCCTGTCCCGCCGTGGGAAATATGTATGACAAACTCCTGCCGCGCGGGATTTACGGCGTTTTTGGCGAAACTTCGGAATTAACCGGCGCGGAGCATTTGTGCCGCGCGCGCGCCGCCAACGACGAAGCGGGCGAAAAATTTACCGCCATCTTCAACGCCTACCAAAACGATGTTATTGAAGCGCACAAAACTTCCGACTTGTCCGAATCCCAGCCGACCAAAGGAAACATAGAAGGCGGTTTGACGACGATAGAAGAAAAAGCGCTCGGCAATTTGGAAAAAATCGGCAGAACTTCGCGCTACATAGACGCGCTGCATCCGGCGGAATCGCCGCAAAAAGGCGCGGGTTTGTATTTTATGGATACTTCCTCGGCGGCGGCGGAGTGCGTCACGCTAATGGCGGCGGCGGGATATGTCCTGCACGCCTTCCCCACCGGACAGGGAAATGTAGTAGGCAACCCGATTTTGCCGGTGATTAAAATCAGCGCAAACCCGCGCACAATCCGCACGATGTCGGAACACATTGATTTAGATTTATCGGCGGTGCTGCGCCGCGAAATGACTTTGGACGGCGCGGGAGACGCATTAATAAACATGCTAATCCAAACCGCCAACGGCAGATTAACCGCCGCGGAAACGCTGGGCCACCGGGAATTCGTAATGACAAAACTATACCGCTCGGCGTAAAACATTTTTGGGGGAATTCTCCGCCTTGTCAAAACAGCGAATTTTTTAATACTAAAAATTTCATCCTAATTCCCGCGCCGTTTTTTTTCATACCCCCGCCGCCTTTTGCCGCATACGGAAAAATCGCCGCAAACCGCCAGCCGCAAAAACCATTCCCACAAAACCATGTCATTCCTGCGTAGGCAGGAATCCAGAACAGCGGCGCAAGCCGCTCCATTTCCGCCGGCGGCAAAAGTTTCCGCTTTGCGGAAAGAAATGGATTCCTGCTTTCGCAGGAATGACGGCGGAGAGGAATGGACGGACAAGGCGGGAAGAATTTCCCACCGCCAATTAAACCCCGCCTAAAATTAAAATCTGTATTGCAGGTTTAGGCGGAAATCTGTGGCGGTGGTTTCGCCCCAGTATATGTTTGCTATTGGCGTTATTTTCCATCCTTGGTAGTTTAATTCTACCGCGTTTTGCCAACCGGCGGAAAAATCGTCCGTCTCTTCTTCCGCTATGTATTCGCCCGCTATGCCGCTTTTGTAGGCAAAAATTCCGTCTTTGATTTGGACGCCCGCGGAAAGGTTATACGCCGCCGATTCGTTTTCGGCTTCGGCGTTGTAGGCGACCGTCCAATAATCTTTTGCAAATTTCATGCCGCTGGTATAAATCACATTGCCGTTATTCGGCGCGCGTTTTGCGCCCCAAAATGCGCTGAAATCTTCGCGCGCATATTCCAAACGGGCTCCGGCGGAATAAACGCTGCCGCCGCCGCTGTGCGAAAAATTGTAAGTCGGCGCAAAACCGAAATAATCCCAAATGCCCGGACCGCCGATATAATAGTTATAAACAATTAAGCCGACAAAAGACGCCGCCCCGATGCCGATGGCGTATTCGGCGTTTTCAATTTCATCATCGTTCGCCGGTATTGGTTCGCACATTGTATCGTCCGCCGCAGTCGGTTGCATTCCCGGCAGACAAGCGCACTCCGCTAACGGATTGGCTCTTTCCAAATCGTTCATGCAAGCCGGCGGAATTTCGCATGTAGTCGCCCCCGGCGCAATCGGGCGCATGGTATTATCCGAGCAAACGCACATATTCCTCGCCGGGTTTGGTCCTAAATCGTCCGTGCATGTCATGCATGCTTCGGTTGCATCGGACAAGCGGATTTGACGCGCTCCGCAAGTTATGGGAACGCACATTGTCGCATCCGCCCTTGTCGCTTTCATGGTAGACGGACAAGCGCAAGGCGATTCCGGATCGACTCTTTCTAAATCGTTCATGCAAGCGGGCGGGATTTCGCACATATCGGTTGTGCCGTCTTCCAGCCGCTGGTTTACCGGACATTTGCAAACATTCCCGTCTACGATTAATTCGCCCGGGCATGTTTCGCAGTTTTCATCGTCATCGCGGATGTCGTTTGTGCCGCAAGTTTCGGGGACGCACAAATTCGCAACCGTCGTTGATTCGCGCATTAACGCCGGACAACCGCAATCCTCTGTTAGCGA
>JBPCWY010000004.1:0-5178 GCA_051009035.1 Gammaproteobacteria bacterium | reverse complement strand
CAATATAGATTGCTACGGATACAAAAACGACCTCAAGCTTACCAGCATTAACGCGGCGGACGCATATTTGGAAGGCGCTTTGGGGCAGGGCGTGACGGTGGGCGTGGCGGACACCGGCATGGATGTTTCAAATCCGCGGTTGAGCGCGAGTATTGTGCCGGGGCGCGATTTTACCGACCCGTCGCGGACGGCGGAAATGACCGACCCGGGCGGGCATGGCACTTTGGTCGGCGGGGTTATTGCCGGCGATGCGAGTCAGAATCATTACGGAATCGCGCCGCAGGCGAAATTAATGCCGTTAAAAATCGCCAACGAAGACGGCGATTTTACCGGCAGCACTACCGAAGCAATTGAATACGCCGTTGCGCAGGGCATACAAGTCGTCAATCATAGCTACGGCATTGTGGGGCGGTTGCGCGGAACTTATACGGGCGAAATGACCGTTTATGCCGATGCCGAAGAAGATGAAAACGGGGAAATTGCGAGACGAAATACGATAGTAGTCACGGTGAAAAACGCGGAATTTGCGGCAAGGGTCCCCCCGCATGTCGCCGGATACGGCGCATTTCGTTTCAGTGCGGGGAAAATCCGGAATATTATCCGCGACAAAGACATTATTATGGTTTGGTCCGCGGGCAATGACGGCTGGAATGCGGAGACGGGAAGAATTAGCGTATGCGCGAATTTAACGGTTTCCTTCCGGAAGTGTTCCAAGGACGACGCCGGGGCAATTTTGCGCGATGATTTTATCCGCGGATTTACAAAGCAAGACGGAAGCGCCTTGTCCGATGTGGAAGAAATATACCGCTCGTATACCGGGGCATATGGCATGCATCCGATATACGCCTCGGATTCCCGCGCGACCGAAGACAAAATATTTGACGGCAAAACCATCGCCGATTTTGAAGCCATTATGGAAGAAGACGCGGGATTTGCCGAAATAGCAAGCCGCTGGGTGGTAGTTACGGCGTTGGACAAAAAGGGCAAAATCGTCAATTTTAGCAACGGCTGCGGTCCGTCCAAGTTTTGGTGCATATCCGCGTTGGGCGTAGGCGTTGAAACCACGCGGGCGGGCGGCGGGCGGGCGGCTCCGGACGGCACTTCGTTTTCGGCGCCGATAGTCAGCGGCGCATTGGCGGTCGTCAAAAGCCGCTTTACGGAATTGCCGATGCCGGTCGTGCGCGCGATATTATTATCCACCGCAACCCCGATGGGCGCGCGCGCGGAAACGGGCGAATTGGACGAAGTTTACGGCTGGGGCAAAGTCAATTTATCTTCCGCCGTGCATTTTTCCACCGGCAATTTATCCATGGTCGTTGCGCCGGGAACGGGCGAAGACGAAGACGGGGAAGATTCGGGCGGCGGGACGGATTGCGACATAACGGACGAAAATTCTTCGGGATGTTCCGCCGCTGTTTCGGCGGATATCCCATTATCGCAAGCGCGGATTAATTTACCCGCGGCGTTGGCGCATCTCAAACCGCAAATGGAATCGGCGCAAGCGGCGGTATCTTTTAACGGCGATGCATATTTCAATATGCCGTTGTCCGGCATCGCAAAAATCGCCGCCGCCCCTGAAACGGAATTGGGCGGGGCGGCGGCGGAATTGTTGCATCCGGCGGAAGACGAGTATTTTAACGAAAGCGTATTTTTTGCCGCCAAAGATACCCGCACAAACCGGTTCCGCCACGCGGGCGCGGCATTTTCATCGCAAAAATTCGGCGATTGGAGCGCGCAATACGATTTTTGCGAAGATTGCAAAAAATCCGCATGGCAAGAATGGAAAATATTCGCCAACAACGAAAACGGAATTGAAAACGAAACTGCAAACACCGGCGAAGAAATAACAGCGCCGTTTTTTGCGCATAACGAAAAATCGTTTGCCCTGCAAATGAAAGGCGAAGGATTGCGTCCGTTTGCCTCGTTTGGCGAAGCAAACGGCATGCCCTACGAACAATACGGATTACGCCTGCGGCAAAACTACGCGCGTTTCGGCTGGCTGGCGGAAACATCGCAAACAAACGAGTCGGAAAGTTTTCTCGGCGCAAACTTCGGCGCATTCGGCAAAACATCGTCCAAAACAACCGAAGGCAAAATAGCATTACACGGCGATTTGGCAAAGAATTGGCGCGGTTTTGCGGAATACAGCCGCGCAAAAAGCAAAGTCCAAACAGCGGGCATATTGTCGGCGGTGGATGGTTTGCAGGCGCAAGGATGGAGCGCGGGCATGGAATGGCAAAACATATTTTCAGGCGGCGACCGGATAAGATTCACGGCGCGGCAAAAAATGTCAATAAACGGCGGGCGCGCGATATTAAGATACAGCGAAGCGGAAGGCGATTTCACGCGGGCATTTTACGGCAACCTACCGGGCGCGGAATCGCAAGACGCGGAGCAAGAATTAAAAGAGCGGACGCTGCAATTAGATTTATCGGAAAAAGCAAACCCGTCAATAGCGATAGGATACGCGGCGGAAATGCAAGGCGCGGAATTCGCAATAGGAGCGGAATACGGCAACAACGGCAAAAAAGCAATATCAGCGCAATTCCGAATAGATTGGTAAAACTCCGTAGATTGGCAGTAAGAGAAAAGCATTAAGAAAACCATGTCATTCCCGCGCAGGCGGGAATCCAGTCCTTTCCGCAAAGCGGAAACAAACATCGCCAACGGCAACGGAGCGGCTTACGCCGCTATTCTGGATTCCCGCCTGCGCGGGAATGACACGAGTGTGGTTTGGCGTTTGCGTTTGGCGGTTGCGGTTTTTCGCCGTTTGCCGCAAGCCGCTTAAATCTGCCTTTCCGCCGTCATTCCTGCGTAGGCAGGAATCCCGCGTCGTTAATTTTTGCCGCAAAGCCAGCCCCTGCGAAAGCAGGGGGCAAAACAGGGTAAAGGCGAAAACCCAACCGCCGCAAACGACGCGGGATTCCTGCTTTCGCAGGAATGACGGAGAGGGGGGAAAGGGGGACGGCTGGCGGTTTGCGGCAATTTTGCCGCAAATGTCGGAGGGCGGCGGGGACGCCGCCGGTATGCGTCCCAACGCTGGAGCGTAGGGACGAGAAAATAAGAAAATTCCAATCCTGCGAAAGCAGGATTCATGTGTCTTTGTATTTTGCCTTAAGGCAAAATCAGGCGAAGGCAACCAGCCAACCCCCGCAAAAAGACGCATGAATCCTGCTTTCGCAGGATTGGCGAGTGGGGCGGAATGACGAGTGAGGCGCAAAAATCGGGCGGGGCGGAATTGGCGGGAATGGCGAATCGGGCAAGAATGGCGAATCGGGCGGGAATGACGGATGCGGGGGCGGGAATGGGAAGTAAAAATCGCATGCCGTTTTTGCGGGCGGAATTTCGTTATGCTTTGCGGGTGTTTTTTTGTTTGGTTTGGCGGTTTAATGCGGCGCATAGTTTTGCCAGTTGCGGGCAGGGGATGCCGAGGCGCTCTAATTCTTTGCGCGTGTTTTGGATGTATTCTTCGTTGCCGCCGCCCGCGCCTTTTGCCGAGCGAATGATGCCCGCCGTTTCGCGCAGGGAGAGCGGCGGGGCGTAGTGCGGGGTGTCGCGGCGGGCGGCAAACGCCAGCGCGCGCGTTTGTTTGCCGGTCGCCAGCAGGCGCGCTTTTATAAAAACGGGGTTGTATATTCCGGCAAACATTTCGCGGCGGAATAATATTTGCAAAACCCTTTTTTTGTTTTTTGCCGCAACGCGCAAAACTGCGCCGTTGCACGAGCCGCCCGCATCCAGCCCGAAAACTAAACCGGGTTTTTGCGGCGTGCCGCGGTAGTGGAAAGATTTGACCGCCAAGCGGCGCGAATAGCCGAAAACGCGCGCCGCCGCCGATTGGCGGACGCAAAAACCCGGACGCCACATCAGCGAACCGTAGGCGAATACATGCAAATCGCCGCGTCCGGCGCGCGCCCAACATTCGGCAAACGCGCGGCGGTAGGATTTTTGGTTTATGATTGCGGGCATGGCGTTATTAAAAGGGTTGCCGCCGATTTTGCCAAAATCGCCGCGTATTTTAATTCTCGGCTCCATGCCGTCCGCCCGTTCTTTGGCGGCGGGGGAATACTACGCGCATCCGCAAAACGCGTTTTGGCGGCTGCTGGCGGAGGTGTTGCAAACGCCGCCGCCCGCCGGTTATGCTGCGCAAAAGGCGATGGCGGCGCGCGCCGGAATCGCCGTTTGGGATGTGCTTGCCGCGTGCCGCCGGACGGGCAGCATGGATTCGGCGATTGACGCGGAAAGCGAAAAAGCCAACGACATCGCCGCGTTGCTGGCGCGCCGTCCAAAAATCGCCGCGGTGGCGCTCAACGGCGGGCGGGCGAAAAAATGTTTTGCGCGCCATATCCAATTGCCCGAAAATCTTCCCCCGCCGCGGATGCTGTTTTTGCCGTCATCAAGCCCCGCCAACGCGCGCATGCGGTTTTCGGAAAAAGCCGCGGCGTGGATGCAAATTGCGCCGTTTGTCCGCCGTCCGTTATAATCGCCGCGCATGCGCATTCTCGCCCGCCGAATCGGACACCGCGGACTCGCCGCCCATGCGCCGGAAAATACGCTGGCGGGGATTCGCCGCGCCGCCGAATTTGGATTGCGCTGGATTGAAATTGACATCCGCATGTCCGCCGGCAACATTCCGGTGTTGTCGCATGACGCTTCGTTAATGCGTTGCGGCGGCGCGGGCGCGCGGGTCAAAACCGCAACGGCGGAAAAGCTCGGCGCGATTCCGGTTGCCTGCGGTTTTTCCCAATTTCGCCATGAATGCATGCCGTCTTTGGCGGCGGCGTTTCAATTATCGCGCGAATTAAACTTGGGAATTGTAGCGGAAATCAAACCCGACAAAAACCGCGAAACGGCGGCGGTCCGCGCGGTCGGCGATTTGGCGCATCTTGCGCCGCGCGATATTATTATCAGCAGTTTTAGCGCGCGCGTATTAATGGAAGCGAAACATTTATTGCCCGCGATTCCCCGCGCATTAAATTACAACCGCGCGGACGGGGGCGTTTTTGCGTTGTTAAAGAAAACCGGCGCGGTCAATTTGCACTGCGGAGTCCAAAGCGGAAAACGCGCGATGCAAACCGCCGCCGATTCCGGTTACGGCGTGTATTGTTTTACGGCGGACGATGCGAAAACGGCGCGGCGGGTATTCGCCGCCGGAGCGCGCGGCGTATTCACCAACACGGG
>JBPCWY010000003.1:0-23258 GCA_051009035.1 Gammaproteobacteria bacterium | reverse complement strand
AAAGGCGGCGAGACGCCGCCAGTATGCATCCCAACGCCGGAGCGTAGGGACGAGAGTTAACGAGGATTTGAGAGGGTTAGCGGGTAAATTAATTTTCGCGGGTGGCGGTGAATTCTACGCCGGCTTCGCCTAAATCGGCGAAGGGGCGCGGTTTGCGGCAGTAGATTCGGACTTCTTCGGCGGCGAATTCGGAGAGGATGATTTGCGCCGCTTGCTCGGCGAATTCTTCCATTAATCCGTGTTGTTTTTCGGCGGCGAAGGATTGCAGGCGGCGAAAAACGGCGGCGTAATCCACGACCGGCGTATTTTCGGCGCGGCGGACGGGGGCGATTTCAATGTCCGCAAGCAGCAGTTGCGGCGCGCACGCCTCGGCGGGGTCAATGCCGATTTTACAAAAAAGGCGCATTTGGCGCAAAAAAATGCGACAATGGCGTGCGGGCGGCGCGTGGCGTTGCATGGGAATAACGGAATTGGATTTTACCCTGTTTGCGGCGGTTTTGGGCGCGGCGTATTTGTTGGGCGCGGCGCCGTTTGCGGTGCTTATTTCGCGCGCGTTTGGTTTGGCGGACCCGCGCACTTTCGGCTCGGGCAATCCGGGCGCGACCAATGTTGCGCGGGGCGGGGGCAAAATCCCCGCCGCATTGACGCTGTTGGCGGACGCCGGAAAAGGTTTTGTCCCGGTGTTTTTGTTGGGCGATAATATTTTGCTTTCCGCGGCGGCGGGCGCGGCGGCGGTTTGCGGGCATGTGTTTTCGGTATTTTTGCGCTTTCGCGGCGGAAAAGGAGTCGCGACCGCATTTGGCGTATTTTTTGCGTGGTATTTTCCGGCGGCGTTTGCGGCGGCGGTGTTGTGGGCGCTCGTATTTTGGCGTTTTCGCATCGCCGCCGCGGCTTCGGTCGCCGCGATGCTTTTTGCGGCGGCGGTAGTTGTCGCGGCAAAAGACGGGGCATTGCCGGTTTTTGCCGCGGCGGTTGCGGCGTTGGTAATTTTCAAACACCGGCGCAATATCGCCGACATGATTCGCGGGCGCGAAAACCGTTTTACGCCGCGCCGGGACGGGACGGAATCCGCCGCGTTGCGCGTTTTTATGGCGGTTGCGGCGTTGTCGGGCGTTTTGTTTTCGGTCGCCGCGGTGCATGATTATCCCGCCACGCGCAACCAGATTAATTTAATTCGCGCGGGCGATACGGAAGCGGCGCGGCGTCCGTGGATTGCGATGTTTTATTTTATTAACGAAGCGGGCAGCGGCGTTAAATTTTTTATCACCGGCAACGAAAAACACATGCGGCATTATCCCAGCGTTTCGCATTTGCAGGCGCGGCGGACGGCGCGCGCCGACGCCGGCGACTGGCGCGCGCAATCGTCATTAGCGCGCGGTTTTTATTACGGCGAAAACGGGCAAGAGCGGGACGCCGCCGCCGCATTGCACTGGCTGCTGCGCGCATTGCAAACCGCCCCGGAAGAAGAGCGCCCGCACATCGCCCGCCTCATCCGCGAATTGGAACAAGAAACGGGCGAAACAAAACCGCCAAACAACGGCGAATTGGAAAGCGAAACGGACGGCGAAGATATTCCCCCCGCGGCAAATTAAATTTTTTTGCAATACATTAACGCGCCTTGCAAACCTAAAACAATATTTCCAAAAGCGACTCCGTTTTAATAAAAACGCCCGCCGCCTTTTGCCGTTTACCGCAAGCCGCTTAATTTCTCTTTTTCATTTCATTGTCATTCCTGCGAAAGCAGGAAGCCAGCGTTGTTAAAGGCGGTTAGATGTTAGCCGTTGCCGGGTTTTGCCCCCTGCTTTCGCAGGGGCTGGCTTTGCGGCAAAAATTAAAGACACGGGATTCCTGCTTTCGCAGGAATGACGGATAGGGGGATTTCCGCCCCCGCTTTCGCGAGGGAAAGCTCTGCGCGGGAATGACGGGAGTTGTATTTTTCTTATACGGCAAACGGCAAAAAAATTTCGCCCGCAAAAAAATAACGGAAAAGAAACGCGGCGAAATGGGCGGCGAAAAAAACGCGCGCGGTTTTTATTTTGCGCCGAAACGGCGGCGGATGTATTCTTCCAATAATGCGATGAAATCTGCGGCGATAGAATCGCCTTTGAGCGCGGCGATTTTTTTGCCGTCCGCAAATACCGGCGCGACCGGGTTTTCCCCGCTGCCGGGCAGCGATATGCCGATGTCGGCGTGGCGCGATTCGCCGGGGCCGTTGACGATGCAACCCATGACCGCGATGTTGAGATTTTCTACGCCGGAAAATTCCGCTTTCCATTGCGGCAGGCGCGCGGCGATGTGCGTTTGCACCGATTCCGCCAAGCGGCGAAAATAATCGCTTTTGGTCCGCCCGCAACCCGGACAAGCGGCGACTTGCGGCGAAAACGCGCGCAATCCCATCGCCTGCAATAATTCGCGGCACAGGATAACTTCGTCTTCGCGCGCGCCGCCCGGACGGGGAGTCAGCGAAGCGCGAATCGTATCGCCGATTCCTTCCGCCAGCAAAATTCCCAACGCCGCCGAAGTCGCCGCCGCCCCGCGCAAACCCATGCCCGCTTCGGTCAATCCCAAATGGAGCGGGTGCGCGCATTCTTTTGCCAGCCGCCGGTAGACGGAAAGCAAATCGGGCAAGCGGCTGGTTTTGCAGGAAAGGATGATGCTGTTTTGCGGCATGCCGAGCGATTCCGCCGCTTGCGCCGAAGACAACGCCGATTCGGCGAGGGCGGTTTGCAATACTTCGGGGGCGGAAAGCGGCTCCGCGCGGCGGGCGTTTTCGTTCATGCAGCGCACTAATAATTCCTGGTCCAAACTTCCCCAATTAACCCCGATGCGCACCGGCTTGCCGTATTCTTTTGCCGCGGCGATAATGGCGGCAAATTGCGCGTCCCGTTTTTCGCCCCGCCCGACATTCCCCGGATTGATTCGGTATTTTGCCAGCGCCTTGGCGCACGCCGGTTCGCGCGCTAAAAGTTTGTGTCCGTTGTAATGAAAATCGCCCGCCAGCGGCGCGCCGATTCCCATGTCGTCCAAACGCGCGCGCACTTCCGCGGTTTTTTTCGCCGCCGCTTCCGTGTTGACGGTGATGCGGATTAATTCCGCGCCGGCGGCGGCGAGGGCGGCGGCTTGCGCCGCAGTCGCCGCCGCATCGGCGGTATCGGTATCGGTCATCGCCTGCACCGCAACCGGCGCGCCGCCGCCGATTTTAATATCCCCGACCGGCACTTCGGCGCACGCGCGGCGCGGCAAATACGGCGCGCCGTTCATATTTTAACGACCGGAATTTCCCGTCCGGCAAGCCCCGTCGTCCGCGCTTTAATATCGCCGGCGAGTTGTCCGCAAGCGGCTAAAATATCGTCGCCGCGGGTTTTGCGAATAGTCGCCGTCATTCCCCCCGCAACTAACGCGGCGCGAAACGCCGAAATTTTTTCGGGCGGGGACGGCGTATAAGGCGCGCCGGGAAAAGAATTAAACGGAATTAAATTAACCTTGCAGCGGACGCTTCCCAACAGGCGGATTAAACCGCGCGCGCAATCTTCGCCGTCGTTTACGCCGCCGAGCATGACATATTCAAAAGTAATAAACGCGCGCGGGCGCAATTTAATGTGGCGGCGGCACGCTTCCATTAATGCGCGCAGCGGATATTTTCGGTTAATCGGCATTAAATCATCGCGCAATTCATCGGACGGCGCATGCAGCGATACGGCGAGCGAAACATTTGCCGCTTCCGCCAGACGCGCCATTGCCGGGACAATTCCGGCGGTGGACACCGTCACCCGCCGGGGCGCAAGCGCATAACCGCGCGCGTCCGTCATAATCGCCAGCGCGGGCAAAACGGCGTCCAGATTTAACAACGGCTCGCCCATCCCCATCATCACAACATTGGTAATCGGGCGGTCTTGCAGCATATTCGCCTGCCACAATTGTCCGATAATTTCCGCGGCGCTCAAGTTGCGCGAAAAACCCTGTTTGCCGGTCAGACAAAAACGGCAGGCGAGGGCGCATCCGGCTTGCGAAGAAATGCACAAAGTTTGGCGCGAAGTTTCCGGTATTAGCACCGTTTCTATGCGCGCGTCTCCGGCGTCAAACAGCCATTTTCGCGTGCCGTCCGCGGCGGTAGAATCCGCGGCAACGGGCATTTGCGGACAGGCGGAGTCGGCTTCCAATTCGGCGCGCAACGGTTTGGGCAAATCGGCGTAGATTTGCGGCGGTGTTTGCCCGCGATGCAGGCGGCGGAATACTTGTGCCGCGCGGTAAGGTTTTTGTCCGCGCCGTTCAAAAAACCGCGCCAAGGCGGGGCGGTCGTAGCCCAGCAAGTTGTGCAGCGTTAATTTCCCCCCAATTCGGGAAAGAAAAACGCAATTTCGCGCCGCGCCGCTTCGGGAGAATCCGAACCATGCACTGCGTTGGTTTCCACATTTTCGGCAAAATCGGCGCGAATCGTCCCGGGCGCGGCTTGCGCCGGGTCGGTTGCGCCCATAATTTCGCGGTTTTTGGCAATCGCGTTTTCGCCTTCCAAAACTTGCGCCAATACGGGACCGGACGCCATAAAGCCGGTCAAACTCCCAAAAAACGGGCGTTCCCGGTGCATATCGTAAAACTCCTCCGCCCGCGCGCGGGACAAGAGCAACATCCGCGCCGCGACAACGCGCAATCCGGCGTCTTCCAGCCGGGCGGTAATCGCGCCGATTTTGTTTTTGCGGACGGCGTCCGGCTTGATAATGGAAAGAGTTTGCTCCGTCATCGGTATTCCCGTTTTTTTCAAAGGAAAAATATTATAGCATGATGCGGGCGTTTTCGCCCCGCGATGGCGCGGGTTTTTTGCGGCGGGCGGTTTTTGGGATACAATACGCGCTGCGGCGGTGTAGCTCAGCCGGTTAGAGCAGCGGAATCATAATCCGCGTGTCGTGGGTTCGAGTCCCTCCTCCGCCACCATGAATTTGTCGGACGGCGAAAGATGGCGGATATTGCAATTTTATGCTGCGGCGGCACGATAGACAAAGTTTATTTTGACGCCAAAAGCTCCTACCAAGTCGGCGAACCGGCGGCGGCGGCGGTTTTCGCCCGCGCCCGCGCGTCCCTGCCGCCGCCCGTCCCGCTGCTGCGCAAAGACAGCTTGGAGATGGACGACAACGACCGCGCCGCCGTCGCCGCCGCCGTCAACAATTCCCCGGCGCGGCGTTTATTAATTTGCCACGGCACGGACACGATGGCGCAAACGGCGCGCGCGGTTGCGGCGGCGTGCGCGGACAAAACAACGGTATTCACCGGCGCATTCCTCCCCGCCGTCTTCCGCGAAAGCGACGCGGATTTCAACATAGGTTTCGCCTTAGCGGCGGCGATGGTTTTACCCCCCGGAGTTTATATCGCCATGAACGGCAAAATAATCCCCGCCGCAAAAGCGCATAAGAATGTTGAGGCGGGAAGGTTTGAGGAAGAGGGTTAATCTTTTAAGTAATGCGCGAGGACTTGCTTAAAATCATTTAATTTCGCGAGGGAAAAGCAGTAATCGCATTCTTGCCACATTCTATGCAAATCCCGTTGCCGCGCCAGCCATCCGCCGCCGTCAACCACATTAACAAACAATATTTCCGAACGGTCGCGTTGGCGGCGGCGGCGGTTGTGCGTTTGCACATCCTGGTACATTCTTGCCTGCTCATGGGCCTTGCTGGTTTGGCTGGACGCAGTGGTCAGTAGGTAAGACGACATAATTAAAATGCGCGGTTTGTTTAAGTTTGGCACCGCGATGTCTACTTCTTTGTCGTCTACAATGGCGACTGCTCCTTTGTCCGATTCATAACCGCAATCGGCGACGGCGGCGCGGATGCATTCTTCCAATGCAACGCCCATGCCGACGGCATACTTGGATTGTAAAATATTGCGGGCAACCGCCTGCAAGTATTCCCCGTCTTGCAGCAGTTGAATCCAATTCGCGGGGAGAAAAAAACTTTCCCCGATAAACCGGGGAATATAGGTTTGCTCCGCTTGCGGCGCAACCAAAAAGGCGGCTATTCTGCGGCGGACTTTTTCATTATGCTTTATTTCATTCCACGGCTTGCCCGGAAACAGCGCTTCATAAACGCGCTTAACTTTCTCAAGCGAGCCGCCCGCAAAACCGATTATGAATTTTAGCCGCATTTCGGCGTCTTGTCCGGCATTCAGATAATCCGTTAAAACATCCACGGGCGGACGCCCGCCGTTTTGCGCTTTGGAAAGCATGATTTTACCGATGATTTTCCGTATTTCGCCGCGCACCGCGTCTTCCACCGCGGGGAAATCCAAAAATACCCGCATAGACGCGGTTAATTCGGCAAATGTTATTTTGACCGGCGCGTTTGTCATGTTTTTTCCGGGTTAATATCCATGTCCCGAATGGAAATGATTTTATTTAAATGGACGGACGCAAACGCGCCGTTAATTTTGGACGCGGACGCGCCCTTAAATTTTTGCGCGGCGGCTTTGCAGTAGCCCGGGTCTATTTCCGCGCCGATGTATCTGCGCCCCATTTGTTTGGCGGCGACCGCCGCCGAGCCGCCGCCGCAAAACGGGTCAAATACAATGTCGTTTTCGTCGGTGGACATTAATATAAGGCGTTCCACCAAATGCACCGGCAGCTGGCACGGGTGCGCGCTAATTCGTTTGGAATTGTGGCGGACGCGGTGTATATCGTCCCACACATCGCTGACTTGGTAGCCGAATTTGTGGCGCAAATATTCTTTGCCGCCGTAATCTTTGAGGTATGTTTTGCAGGCGCGGCAAGTTTTGTGCGGCGCGCGCACTTCGTAAAATTTGGGCGCCGCGTTTTTGGCGTAAAACAGTATTCCGTAATGCGCGGGCATCAGCGTTTTGCCGAGGGGCTGCCCGTTGGCGTTCCACGCAATCCAATGGCGGAAATGCGCGAAACGGTTGAGCGCCGCCGCGGTGTAGGTCAGCAGCTTGGGAATATTGTATACAAAAATACTGCCGTCCGGCTTGAGAATGCGGCACGCTTCCGAGAGCCATTCTTCCGTCCATGCCATGTATTCGTTAAACGGCATGTCGTCTTTGTAGGAGGAATATTTTTTCTTTAGATTAAACGGCGGGTCGGCGAAAACCATATTGACGGATTCGGCGCGCATCGCCCGCATTAATTTCAGGCAGTCCATATTGTGAATCGTGTCCGCCAACGCGCGGGCGTCCGCCTGTTTGCGCGGCGCAACGGGCAGGCGTTTGGCAAGCGGAAGACGGCGGGGCAGGCGGGCGGGAACGGCGGGCATATTCTTAATTTATTTTATCACAACCGGCGGAAAAGTTTAATGATTTTCCCCGCCTGTTTTTGCCGTCCACTCCCGCAGGGTTTTTTCTATTCCGGGGGCGTCCAAGCCGCAGGCGGATAATAATTCTTCCGGCGCGCCGTGGTGGATGAATTTGTCCGGCAGGCCGATTTGTAAAAGCGGTTTATTGATTCCGCGGCGGCGCAGGCATTCCGATACCGCGCTTCCCGCGCCGCCCATGATTGCGTTTTCTTCCGCTGTCGCCAAAAAATCATGCGCCGCCGCCAGCCGCAAAATTAATTCTTCGTCCAGCGGTTTTATAAAACGCATGTTGGCGACCGTCGCGTTTAATGTTTCGCCCGCCAAAAGCGCCGGGCGCAGCATCGCGCCGAACGCCATGATTGCCAGACGTTTTCCGCGCAACACTGTTTCGCCTTTTCCCAAGGGCATGACGGATTCGTTTTTTTCCACTATTGCGCCGGGGCCCGCGCCGCGCGGGTAGCGGACGGCGACGGGCGTTTTCATGGTTAGCGCGGTGTTTAACATTTGCCATGTTTCGTTTTCGTCCGCCGGCGCCATCACCGTCATATTCGGCACGCAGCGCAAAAAGGACAAGTCAAACGCGCCGTGGTGCGTTGCGCCGTCCGCGCCGACGAGTCCGGCGCGGTCAATGGCGAAAACAACGGGCAAATTTTGCAAAGCAATGTCGTGGATTAATTGGTCGTAAGCGCGCTGTAAAAATGTGGAATAAATCGCGACCACGGGTTTCATGCCGCCGCAGGCGAGTCCCGCGGCGAAAGTCAGCGCGTGTTGTTCGGCGATGCCCGCGTCAAAATAGCGGGCGGGAAAACGCCGCGAAAATTCGGCGAGTCCGGACCCTTCGCGCATCGCGGGCGTGATGGCGATTAATTTTTCATCGCGCGCGGCGGCGGCGCACAGCCATTCGCCGAATACTTGCGTGTAGGTCGTTTTCTTTTTTTGCGGTTCCACTTTCATCGGGGCGATTCCGTCTTCGGGTTTAAACGCGCCGACGCCGTGGTATAACACCGGGTCTTTTTCCGCCTTGGCGAAACCGCGCCCTTTGACCGTGGCGATATGCAAAAACTGCGGTCCGGATGCCTGGCGCAAACCGGACAGGGCGGAAATTAAAACCGGAATGTCATGCCCGTCAATCGGGCCGACATAATTGAATCCGAATTCTTCAAACAAAGTTCCGGGCAAAACCATGCCTTTCAGATGTTCGTGGGCGCGCCGCGCAAAACGCTGCATCGCGGGCATTCCGGACAACATGCGCCGCCCGCCCCGCTGCATGCGCCCGTAAAAACGGCTGGCTAAAATGCGCCCCAAATAATTATTAATCGCGCCGACCGGCGGCGAAATGGACATGTCGTTGTCGTTGAGAATCACGAGCAGGTCGGTGTCTTTCATGTCCCCGGCGTTGTTTAACGCTTCAAACGCCATGCCGCCGGAAAGCGCGCCGTCCCCGATAATTGCCGCAACGCGGCGCGATTCGCCGCGGCGTTTTGCCGCCGCCGCCATGCCGAGCGCCGCCGAAATGGAAGTGCTGGAATGCGCCGTGCCGAAACTGTCGTATTCGCTTTCTTCGCGGCGCGGAAAACCCGAAAGCCCGCCGCTTTGCCGAATTGTTTCCAACCGCGCGGCGCGTCCGGTTAAAACTTTGTGGCAATAGGTTTGATGCCCGACATCCCACACCAACAAATCAAACGGCGTTTGGTACGCGTAATGCAGGGCGACGGTTAATTCCACGACTCCCAAATTGGAAGACAAATGCCCGCCGACCCGGCTTACCGTTTCCAGCACAAACGCGCGCAATTCGTCCGCCAGTTGCGGCAGTTGCGCCGCGGACAACGCGCGCACATCGGCGGGCGATTGGATTTCGCGCAGCAGATTATTCGCCATCTTCGGGCGGTATATCGGGCGACATAAAATGCGTGATGGCGCGCCAATAGGACGGCGCGTCCGCAATATCCGCGTGGGTTGTTTCCGGCAAATGCACGACGGTATGCGCGGCGGGCCAGTTTGCAATTAAATTTTCGCTGTGCGCGTGCGGGACGACATAATCGGTTTCGGCGAGCAAAAACAAAGACGGCGCGGAAATGTGCGGCGCTTCGGCGAGCGTATCAAACGGATGGCGCAATATGCGCTGCACCGGAAAAATCGGATAGCGCGTTTTGGCGATATTCAACACGCTGTCAAACGGGGTGACCATAATTAATTTTTTCACCGGACGGTTTGCCGCGACATGCGCCGCCATGTGGCTTCCCAAGCTGCGCCCCAAAACGCAAACTTCGTTTTCGCGCAGTTCGAGTTTTTTCGCCGCTTCGTCAAAAACCAAAAGCGCGTCCGCGCGCAACGCATCGGCGGCGGGCGCGCCGCCGCTTTCGCCAAAACCGCGGTAGTTGATATACCACTGCGGGCAGGAAAAACGCCCGCCGTTGTCCGTGATGTGGTCGGAAACTTCTTCGTTGTTGCCGCCGAAGTAAATCATCAGGCGGCAGTCGGTCGGGGGCGCGAAGGCGTTGCCCGGATGTTCCCAGCCGCGCAATACCGCGCCGTCCGGGGCGGCGATTTCCACCGCCATATCGGCGAGCTCGCGCGCGACTCCGGGCGGCGGCGGTTTGGGAAAGAAAATTAATTTTTCCTGCCACCGCCACAAGACGAATCCCGCGCCCGCCCACAACGCCAGCGCGCCGCCGGCAAGCGCCAACACTGCTTTTGCCATGGCGCAATTATAAACGCCGCCGCCGCGTTTTTGGCATGCGGCGGGGCGTTGTTATAATGCGGGCATGATTAATATTGTGCGCGGGGCGTTTTGCGCGGGGGCGTTTGTGCTGGCGTCATGCAGTTTTGAGACGGTCCGCGTCCTTCCCGCGGACGAAGCGGCGGCGCTTGCGCCGTTTGAAGAAATTCCGGTTGTCGGCGGGGCGAACGAATGGAGCGAAGAATACCACCCGTTTGTCGGCGCAGCACCTTTGGATATTGACGGGGACGGCGGCTTGGAAATTTTTGTCGGCGGCGGACACGGCTACGACGACATGCTTTTTGCCTACCAAGACGGGCGGTTGACGAATATTATCGCCGGGTTGGGATTGTCCGACAAAAAAGCAACGCACGGGGCGAATTCTCTGGATATTGACGGGGACGGCGATACGGATTTATTGCTGGCGCGCGCGGACGGCGTTTTTTTATACGAAAACACCGGCGGCGCGTTTATGCGGCGGCGCATTCCGGCAAACCTCCCGCCCGATTCCGCGCCGCTTAATATCGCCGCCGGCGACATAGACCGGGACGGGGACGCCGATTTGTATATCAGCGCGTTTGTAGATTTAGCCCATTTTCGCTCGGCGACTTTCAACGACCCGGCGCACGCCAAAACAAATATTTTACTGCGCAACGACGGCGGTTTTCAATTTACCGACATCACCGAAGAATCGGGCGCGGCGTCTTTGCAAAATACTTTTTTGGCGAGTTTTATGGATTTGGACGGGGACGGCTGGCAGGATTTAATCGCCGCGCAAAATACCGGACAAGTGGAAATCTTCCGCAATTTGCAAAACGGCTCTTTCGCTTCCGAAAAAACGAATACCGGCTGGGGTTTTTGGATGGGACTGGCGGCGGGCGATTTGGACCGGGACGGCGACCAGGATTTATTTTTTACCAACAGCGGGACTTCGGTATCGCACGCGCTTTTGGAATGGGCGGGGGACGGAACGGAAGCGCAACCGCGCAACTACGGCTGGATTTTACTGCGCAATGACGGCGGCTTTAAATTCAGCGACATCACCGCCGAAAACATGCTGGACGATTACGGTTTTGCATGGGGCGCGGCGTTTGAAGATTTAACTTTGGACGGCGAATTGGAATTGTTAGTCGCGCAAAATTACATTAAATGGTTTATGCACCGCATCGCCAAACTGCCCGGCAAATCTTTTGTCCGCCGCAACGGCGCGTATTACCACGCGCCTTCGCTCGGATTGGAAAACCGCGCCTTTTCGCAAACGCCGCTGCTGGCGGACATTAACGGGGACGGGCGTCCCGATGTATTTTGGGCGGATATGGAAGGGGTCGGGCGCGCTTTTCTCAACCGCTCGCCCAACAATTTTATCGCGCTACGTTTTCCCGATGACGCGCGTTCCATCGGCGCAAAAGCGCGCCTCGTTTTTGACGGCGGCGAAAAAAGCTACGCCCGCGAAGTGCAAAACAATTCCGGAATGTCCGCCGACCACGATTCGCTGTTAGTGTTCGGCTTGGGCGAAAAAACCGGCGCGGCGCAACTCATCATAGAATGGCCGGACGGCGAAATCCAAACCATTGACAACCCCCCGCCCAACGAAGTTATTTTCGCCGCCCGCTAATATTGCAAAAACAAATTTGCAGCCGCCAAAAAAATACAACGGCGGGGCGCAAACTCGTTTAATATTTTCCGCGCCGTTTGGCAAGCCGCAAATTTGGACGGCGGCGGTTTAAATTTTTTCCATGCCTTTCGGCGCGCGCCGCAAAAACAAGCGCAACAACAACAGCCAAAAAGCGGCGCGCGATTCGGCTATTTTTTCGCCGTAGATAAACGCGTAATTTTTGCGGTGCGTCCAGATTTTTACAATTTTACCGCTGCGGATTTGATAGGCGACTTCGCCGGTTTTAGAAAACCCGGTCTTACCATTGCGGTCGCCGCGCCATTTTGCGCGGACGCGGACGACATCGCCGTCTTCTTCCATGCTTTCAATCTCCATGCCAAAATTAGAAAATTGCGCGGCGGCGTTATATTGCAAAAAACTAACCCAGCGAAACCACGCGCCGCGCCCGCGCCCGATAATTTTTCCGTCCATATACGCGGCGACATTTTCATCCAACATTTCCGCCGCCGCCGCCAAAGGCAACTCGCCCGCAATACCCCGCAACAACCGCCGCACAATATCGCGCGCCGCATCGTCCGCCAAACCGGACGGCGGCGCACCCTCCAAAACAGTCGGGGAAAGCATTCCCGCATTATCGCCGTTTTTGCGCGGGAATAAAAAATTTTATGTTTCCGCGCGGCGGCGTTTTTTTGCGTTAATCACAACGGCAATCCGAAAGCGGGCGCATTCCGCTGTTTCCGGTTAATTGGCGGGGCGGGGGATTTTTTTGCCCGAAGCGGTTTGCGGGGGTTTTTTGGGGCGGGATTGGCGGGGGCGTAAAAAAAATTGGCGGGGGCGGATTATTGCGGGCGGTTTGGCGTAAAATGGCGTTTTATTTTTGCGAACAAAAGGAACTGGCATGCAGAACGAGAATGACCGGAAAAAACAACTGAAAGCGGCGTTGGAGAAAATCCATAAATCTTACGGACAAGGCGCGATTATGCGGCTTGGGGACGGCGATTTGCGCGCCAAAGATGTTTCCGCCGTTTCTACCGGCTCGCTCGGGTTGGATATTGCGCTCGGTATCGGCGGGTTGCCTTACGGGCGCGTGGCGGAAATCTACGGACCGGAATCGTCCGGCAAAACTACGCTGGCGTTGCAAACCATCGCCAACGCCCAAAAAGCGGGCGGAGTCGCGGCGTTTATTGACGCCGAACACGCGCTGGATATCGTTTATGCGAAAAAATTGGGGGTCAATATTGACGATTTGCTGTTGTCGCAGCCGGACGACGGCGAGCAGGCGCTGGAAATCGCCGATACTCTGGTGCGTTCCGGTTCGGTGGATGTGCTGGTGGTGGATTCGGTTGCGGCGCTGACGCCGCGCGCCGAATTGGCCGGCGAAATGGGCGCGTCTTTGCCCGGTTTGCAGGCGCGGCTGATGAGCCAGGCGATGCGCAAATTGACCGGGTCCATTAATATGTCCGGCGCGCTGTTGATTTTTATTAACCAGTTGCGGATGAAAATCGGCGTGATGTTTGGCAGCCCCGAAACCACGACCGGCGGCAATGCGCTGAAATTTTACGCGTCCGTCCGGCTGGATATTCGGCGCACGGGGGCGATTAAACGGGGCGATGATATTATCGGCAACGAGACAAAAGTGAAAGTGGCGAAAAACAAAATGGCGCCGCCGTTCAAGCTTGCGTTTTTTGAGATTTTATACGGCGAAGGCGTTTCGCTGGAAGGCGAATTGCTGGAAATCGGCGCGGATAAAGGGTTCGTGCAAAAATCCGGTTCGTGGTATTCTTTGGACGGCGTCCGCATCGGGCAGGGAAAAGAAAACGCCCGCCAGTGGATGAAAGAACATCCGAAAGAAGCGGCGGAATTGCGGCGGAAAATTTTGGATTCCGCGGGCATTGCCGTTCCCGCTTTGACGGACAAAGAATCCGCCAAAACGGAAAAACCGAAAACGGCAAAATAACCGCCGCGCAAATTTAATATTGCGCCGGAATATTTTTGCCGCCGCAGTTGCTTCGCGGAATTGTTTGGCAAAAGCCGCGGGTGGCAAGGTTTAGCAATATTTCAACCAAGTATAAAAAGCGGCGGCGCGTTATTAACGCATTATATCCCCGCCGCCAAAACGGCGAAAAGCGTTTGCCGATGCGCTTTGCCGCCGGATGGAGAGTTTGCCATTAACGCGTTTGCTAAAAGTTAACGGCGTTTTATTTATCCAAAAAAACCGCGCAAATCTTTATGCAAAAAATCGCAAAAAAAACCGCGCAACGCGGCGCGGAGATTTTACGGCAGTTTCGGAATGCGGCGGTTTCGGAAAAATAATTTTTTTTCCGCGCCGAAATTTATGCCGGCGCAAAAACGAAAAGAATGCCGTTAAACGGGGCGGGAAAAAATTGCGCGGAAAAAACTATTTTAACGCCGCGGGCAATAATGAAAACGCCACGCCAAACATCATTAATGCGACAACGCCGTTTATAACCCGCCACGCCGCCGGGCGCGCCAACAGCGGGGCGAGTTTTGCCGCGCCAAAACCCAGCCCGAAAAACCACGCAAAAGATGCGGCGATTCCGCCCGCCGCAAAATACCATTGCAAACCCGCCGGTTGTTGCGCGGCGACCCCGCCGAAAATCACCAGCATTTCCAACGCCGCATGCGGGTTGAGAAGTCCCAGCGCGAGGGCGGCGGCGATTGCGCCGCGGGCGGTTTTTGGGGCGATTCCGGACGCCGCCAAAACGCCGCCGCGCGCCGCCGCCAACGCCGCGCGCCCGCCAAACCAGAATAAAAACAGGATTCCCGCCGCGAGCAGGATTTTTGCCGCCCAATGCCCGGAAAGCGCCGCCGCGCCGGTAAATCCCGTGCCGGCGGCGACCAAAAGCGAGTCGCAAAACGAAGAGACGAGCGCGACGATAAAGACAAAACGGCGCGCCAGCCCTTGCGCCAGCACGAAAGCGTTTTGCGCGCCGATGGCGGCAATGAGCCCGGCGTTTAGCAATACTCCCCGCGCAAAAGCGCCGGCCGCGTCTTCCATGGCGCAATTATACAAATAACAAAATCGCGCCGAAAATAATCCCCAAAACCGCCCCGCAATTATTTTATAATACCCGCCGATGACCGATTCTTTCGTCCACTTGCGCGTGCATACCGAGTATTCGGTTGAAGAGGGCGCGGCGCGGCTTTCGCCCGGCGGGGTGGCGGAGCGCGCCGCCGAATTGGGAATCGCCGCGCTCGGCATCGCCGATTTGAAAAATTTATTCGGCGCGCTGAAATTTTACGGCGCATGCCGCGCGCAGGGGGTAAAGCCGCTTATCGGCTGCGAAATGCCGGTCGGCGAAGGCGGGCGCGCCGCGCATCTTTTATTATTTTGCGCCAACGGCGAAGGATACCGCCGGTTAAACCGCCTGATTTCGCGCGCCTACGCCGAAAACAACGGCGCGGTAAAAGCCGAATGGCTCGCCGAAGACAACCGCGGGCTCATCGCTTTGTCCGGCGGTCCGCGCGGCGAAATCGGGCGGTTGCTGGGGGCGGGCGATATGCGCGGCGCGAAAGAAGCGGCGGGCAAATGGAAAGAGTGTTTCAGCTCCCGTTTTTATGTGGAAATTTGGCGCGCGGACGAAGGGCGGGCGGCGGCGGCGTCCGTTGCGGCGGCGCATGCCGGGGCGGCGTTGGCGGCGGCGCATCCGGCGCAATGCGCGCGCGAAAAAGATTTGCGGATGCTGGATGTGCGCCGCTGCATCGCGCACAACTGGCTTTTGCGGGACGCCGCGCGGCAAAAAACATTTTCCGACAAACCTTATTTATTGTCCGCCGAAGAAATGCGGCGGCGGTTTGCGGACATTCCGGAAGCGCTGGAAAACAGCGCCGAAATTGCGCGCCGTTGCAATTTTTCTTACGCGCTGGGGCGCAATTATCTGCCAAAAATGGAATTGCCGCGCGGCGAAACTCCGGCGAAAGCGATTATCCGCATGTCGGGGGAAGGGCTGCTGCGGCGCATGCCGTCCGCCGCCGGGACGGAAGAATACCAAAACCGCCTGCGCGGCGAATTGGAAATTATCAACCAGATGGGTTTTGCCGATTATTATTTAATTGTCGCCGATTTTGTCGGCTGGGCGAAAGCGCAGGGCATTCCGGTGGGTCCGGGGCGCGGTTCGGGGGCGGGGTCTTTGGCGGCGTTTGCGCTGGGGATTACCGATTTGGACCCGGTGGCGCACGGGCTTTTGTTTGAGCGGTTTTTGAATCCGGAAAGGGTATCCCTGCCCGATTTTGACATTGATTTTTGCGTGGACGGGCGCGACCGGGTGATTGAATATGTCGCCGAAAAATACGGCGCGGAGCGCGTGGCGCAAATTGTAACTTTCGGGCAAATCGGCGCGCGCAGCGCGGTGCGCGATGTGGGAAGGGTTTTGGCGTATCCATACAAACTCGCCGACCGCATCGCGCGCATGATTCCGGGCGCGCCGGACATGACGATTGCAAAAGCCCTCGCCGAATCGGAACAACTGCGCGCGGAAGAAGAGGGCAACGAAGAAGTGCGCGACTTGCTGGAATTGTCGCGCGAAGTGGAAGGGTTGCCGCGCAATATCGGCACGCACGCCGGGGGCGTCCTCATCGCGCCGGAGCCGATTGTTAATTTTTGCCCGCTTTTATACGCCGCCGATACAAACAGCATGGTCAGCCAAATGGACATGAACGATGTTGAAAAAATCGGGCTGGTGAAATTTGACTTCCTCGGATTAAAAACATTGACGATTTTGGCGCAAGCCGAATTGATGTTAAAAAACACCGGCGCGGTAGCGGAAGATTTTTCCCTGGAAAATATTCCAATGGAAGACGCGAAAACTTACCGGATATACGGCGGCGGCGAATTAAAAGGCGTATTCCAATGCGAATCGCGCGGCATGCGCGACATGATGCGGCGCGTCAATCCCGACCGCTTCGGCGATATTGTCGCGTTGATTGCGCTTTACCGCCCCGGTCCGATGCAGTTTATGGACGCGTTTATAGAAGGCAAACACGGGCTGCGCGAAATTACCTATCCGCATCCGGAGTTAAAAGAATCGCTGGAAGAAACTTACGGCGTTTGGGTATACCAGGAGCAGGTGATGGAAACGGCGCGGCGCATCGCCGGATATTCTTTGGGGGACGCGGATTTGTTGCGGCGCGCGATGGGCAAGAAAAAACCCGAAGAAATGCAAAAACAGCGGCAGCGTTTTATAGACGGCGCGGCGGAAAAAATGCCGCAACCCAAAGCCGCCGAATTGTTTGACAAGCTCGCGCAGTTTGCCGAATACGGATTTCCCAAAGCGCACGCCGCCGCTTACGCCGTGGTTTCCTACCGCACGGCGTATCTGAAAGCGCATTATCCGGCGGCGTTATACGCCGCGGCGATGAGCGCCGATTCCAACAACGGGGAAAGTTTGCGGATTTTTGCCAACTGCGCGCGCGCCGCGGGAGTCCGCCTGTCGCCGCCCGACATCAACGCCGGACGGCGCGATTTTTATTTGGACGGCGAAGGCGGAATCGTCTACGGATTAAAAGCGGTAAAAGGAATCGGCGGACCGCTGGTGGACGAAATTGTAAAAGCGCGCGGGTCGCGCCCGTTCGCCAACATTTTTGATTTTTGCCGCCGCACCCGCGCCGTTGCGTCTTCGCGCACGACGCGGGAAAATTTAATTTTAGCCGGGGCGTTTGACCGCATGCACAAAAACCGCGCCGCCGCTTTGGAAACTTTGCCGGTAGCGGCGGAAGACGGGACGCAACAGGGCAAGGGTTTGTTTGGCGAAGAAATTAACGCGCTTGTTGACGCGCAGGAATGGGACATCCGCGAAATTTTAATCAACGAACAAAAAGCGCTGGGCTTTGCATTGGGCGGGAGTTTTTATTCGCTTTACCGCGATTTTTTGCGCCAAATTAACCTGCGCCCGGGCGCATTGGCGGCGTTGCCCGAAACGGAGGGCAAGGCGCGCATCGCCGGTATTTACAACGGTTCCTCGTATTTTCGCCGGCGCGGATTGGCGGTTATTTCTTTGGAAGACGAAAGCACGCCGGACGGCGAAGTGTTGGCGGACGCGTCTTTGTTGGAAGCGGCGGAAGCGGCGGGGAAATTAAAAAAGGGGCAGGATTTGTTGGTATTGGAAGGCGCGATGGAAGGCGGAAAAGAACGCGGGCGGCGTTTTCGCGCTTCGCGCATTTTTACCATGGACGGATTTATCGGCGCGCGGGCGAGGCGTTTGGCGATTCGCTGCGGGGCGCGGATGTCCGCCGAAAAATTGCGCCAAACGCTTTCACCGGCGCGCGCCGAAGACGGCGATTGCGAAGTGCTTTTGGATTATGACGGCGATGCGCGGTGCCGTTTGTCGCTGGGGCGCAAATGGCGTCCGGGCGCGCTGTTATGCGACCGCCTGCGGGACGGGTCGCCGGGCGTTTTGGAAGTTAAGGTTGAATACCGAAACGCAGCCGCTTGACGGCGGGAAATTCTTTTTGCAACCGCGCGAGTATGTCGCCGCGCATTTGGCGCAAAATAGACGCGGCGGCGGGGTTGACGACCAGGCATAATTCTTCTTCGCCGCCGTCCGCCCGGCATGCGATTTCGTCAAAACCGGATTCGCGGAGAATGCGCAGAACCGCGTTTTGTATTTTCGCCAGCCGCGCCGCTTGTTGCAAATTGCCGCGCAAGCCGCCGTTTTCCAAATCGTTCAAAACCGCGCCGATGCTTTTCATTTTTTTGCCGCGGGTTTTTTGGATTTTTCGCGCATCAGCAAAAGCCATTGTTTGCGCCCGATTGCGCCGCCGCCCAGCCGCGCCGCCGCGGCGCACACGGCGCGCCAAAGATGTTCGGCGTAACCGGCATCGGCGAGAAGATAAAACGCGCCCGCCGCCATGCGCGGTTCCGGAATAATTAATCCGTCAATGTCGGCGAAACGGGTTTGCAACAGGGCGGGCGCTTGCGGCGGCGGGACGGCGCACAGCCGCGCCAAAACTTCCGCGCCGCGCGTCCCGCACAACCCAATTTGACAATGCGAGTCGCGGCGCGGAATGGTAATGCGCGGGCGGGGCATTATTTCCCCCATTTCCGGCGCGCCGCCGTCCGGCGCGGACAATGCCAAAATTTCGTCCGCCCCCAAACGGCAAAACATTTCGCCGTTTGCGTTTATTGCCGCGGTGTTAACCGGCGGGGCGGTTTCGGCGCATTCGCCTTTTGCGCCGGTGCGGGGCAGCGGCGACAAATCACAAACACCGGCGAGGCGCGCCATCTCTTCGCTTTCGCCCGGAATGGTTTCGGCGACGGGACAGCCGCAACACTCGCCCCATTCCGTTTTGCCGTCCAAAACGGAAGCCAACAACGCGCCGCGCCGCAAACTTTTTTTCATTTTTGCCTCTCCCCCTGCGGGTCGTAAAACGGGGGCGCAAAAGTGCGCGTTTCCATAATCTCCCCGCCCGCCGCGCGCAACAACAATTTTCCGTTATGCGCGGGCGTGCCGGCGGGCGCGTAGGCGAGTCCAATCACCCGCTGCAAAGTCGGGGAATACGCAACGGAAGTTACGCGCCCGACCGCATCGCCGTTGCGCGCCAATACCAAATCCGATTCTTGCGGGCGTTGCCGCCGCGCGCTTACCGTAAATCCGCGCAATACCCGCCGGATACCGCGCCGCCGGTAAATTTCCAGCGCGCGTTGTCCGAGATAAAACGGTTTGTTTTTGCCCAGCGCCCATTCCATTCCGGCTTCCAGCGGGGTGGTTAATCCGTCCGTGTCCTGCCCGACAATGATATGGCCTTTTTCCAACCGCAATAAACGCTGCGCGTCCACGCCAAACGGCGCCGCATCGGCGAGCAAAGTGTTCCACAAATCGGGGGCGAAACCGGCGGGCAGGTGAATCTCAAATCCTTTTTCGCCGACAAAACCGGTGCGCAGTAAAATCGCTTCCGCCCCGCCGATATTTATTTCCGCCGCCCGCATGTATCCCAAATCAATTTCGCCGCCCGCCAGTTTTTCCAGCAACGGCGCGGCGTTCGGGCCCGCCAAATTGACCGCCGCAAACGCCGAAGTCATATTCAAAATATCGGCGCGCAAACGCCAGCGCGCCCGCCACAACAACATTTGGCGGTAGATGGCATCGGCGTTGCCGGTCGTCGTCGTCAGCCAAAAACGCCCGCCGTCCAGCCGCGCGACTACGCCGTCATCCATGATAATTCCGGCTTCGTCCAGCATCAAAGCGTAGCGCATCGCGCCGGTTTTTTGGGCGGCAAATTTTCCGGTATAAAGCCGCTCCAACAAAACCGCCGCATCGTCTCCGGAAATTTGTATTTTTCCCAAAGTGGAAATATCCACAATCCCGGCGTTTTGGCGCACCGCCGCGGCTTCCTTTTCGGCGTTGGCATAATGCGCCGGACGCCGCCACGCTCCGGCGTTCATCAGCGTTGCGGACAAATGCAAATGCGCGCGGTGCAGGGCGGTTTGTTTTAGCGGCAACGGCGGGCGGGCGAGTTGCGCCAGCGTTTCCGCCGCCGCGGGCGGACGGGCGGTGACTTGCCCGATGTTTTCCGGCGGGACGGGGCGGCGTTTCGCCAAATGCCGCAATATTAAAATGTTGGTAAGTTTGCCCTGCGAAGGACCCATGCCGGCGGTGGTGTATCTTTTCAAAAGTTGGATGTCGTCAAACCCTTCGTCAATCGCGTCGTCCAAATCTTTAATTTGCAAATCTTCGTCAAAATCCGCAAACGCCTTGCCGCGCCCGTTGTGCAAAAAAATATTATCGGGGGACGGCGCATCGTCCGCGGGCGGGCGGACGGCGTTTGTCGCCGCCGCTTCGCCGTCTTGCGCCGCCGTTGTCAAATTTGTCCGGTTATGCACGCCGCCCGCCAGCGAAGAATGTTCCGCCGCCGGACGGCGTAAATTTTCGCAATACGGAAACGCCACGCCCGCCGCCGCGGGCAATTCCGCCGCCGGAATTGCGCCGCCGTTCATCAGCACGCAATCGCACGAAATGTCCGTTTGCCGCCCGCCGCAAACGGCGCGGACGCCTTCCACCGCCAGCCGCCCGTGCGCGGAAAATTCGCTAACGCCGTGATAAACGGCGAATCCGTCCGCGGACAATTCTTCCGCCCACGCCGCGTTTGGTTCGCCGAGATTAAACACCGCCGCGATATTTGCGCCGTAGCGTTGCAAAGCGCGCGCGGCGTCCGCATCCGCCCGCCCGCCGGCGAGAACCGCCGTTTGCCGCCCGCATGCCAAATCGTATAAAAACGCCAGCCGCAACGCCGCCGAAACGAGCATCACGCCGGGCAAATCGTTGTTGGCAAAAACAACGGGAGAATCGCGCGCGCCGGTGGCGTAAATAATTTTTTCGGCGCGCAGGCGCAGCGAATAATCCGCCGCATGCGCCGCAATTAAATTATCCGCAAAAACGCCCGCCGCTTCGCACGACAACCGCGCGGGAATTTCTTTTTCGGCGGCGGCGATAAAATCCCCGTCCAATTCCCCGCCGCCGCGCCAATTTAACGCGCCGCCGAGTTTTGGATTTTTGTCCAACAAGCGGACGGTTTTTCCCGCCCGCATTGCGGCGCGCGCCGCGGCGATTCCGGCGGGTCCGCCGCCGATAACGGCGACATCGCAAAAATCGTAAATGGTTTCTACATGCCGCTCTTCCGCCGCCGGATTGACTTGCCCGATTCCCGCCATGCGGCGAATCAGCGGCTCCCACAACGGCCATGCGCCGCGCGGGCGGTAAAACGCTTTGTAATAAAATCCGGGCGGCAAAAACCGGGAAAATCCATTAAGCGCGGCATAGTAATCGTTTTCGGCATTGCCCCAACAATGGCGCGCGCGCGCGATTAATCCCGCAACGGCGGGGACGCGGTCGGCTTGCGCATTGGGCGCGCCGCCGATGTCCATGAGCGTATTGGCGTCCGCGCCGGAAAGCGATAAAACGCCCCGCCGCCGGTGGTATTTAAACGAGCGCGACAAAGTTTTAACGCCGTTGCGCCACAGCGCGGTTGCGACCGTGTCGCCGGCAAACGCCGCGATGCGCCGCCCGTCAAAATCAAAATAAAAGCGTTGCGCGGGGTCGACAAACAAGCCGGGCTTCAAACCGGATTTCATACTCATGCCGGGTTTCATGTTGCGTCTTCCGCGTCTTCTACGGCGCGGGTTTCGGTGATTTCATCGCGCGCCGTGTCGCGGCGGGCGGCAAACCAAAAACCGCTCGGCAAATGGCACCACCATTCCCAAACCAAGCCGGGCAGGTTTTCGTCAAAAAATAAATAATCGCGCCACGCTTCGTCCCCGTCTTCCATTTTTGGCATCGGGAGAATGCGCCCGCCGCGGACGAATTCGTCTTCGGGGCGCAAGCCGTTTAAGGGGCAGCGGATTAATTTCATCGCCGTTTAGTGTCCGACGGAGGCGGCGCCTTTTTCGCCGATTAAATCAAAATCGTCAAAACGCGAAAGGGCGTAAGGCGCAATGAGCGGATGCGGTTTTCCGGACGCAACGGTCGCCGCCATTGTTTTGCCGCAAACCGGAGTCGCTTTAAAACCCCAAGTCCCCCATCCCGCGTCAATGTAATAATCGGCGAGGGGCGTTTTTCCCATAATCGGCGAAAAATCGGGGGTCATATCCGCAATTCCCGCCCATTGCCGCAATACGCGCACCTCGCCCAAAAACGGAAACAATTCCAAAATATCCCCCGCCAGCGATTCCTTAAAAGACAAAGTAGAGCGGGTGGCGTGCAAAGGGCGCGGGTCGGTGCTGCCGCCCATTACCAATTCTCCGCGCGCCGATTGGGAAATATACACATGCAACGAGCCGGAGACGATAATCGGGTCCAAAAACGGCGCAAGCGGTTGCGAGACCATCGCCTGCAACGGGACGCTGGAAATCGGCAATTTAAATCCCGCCATCGCGGCGATTTGGGAGCTGCTCCCCGCCCCGGCTTGCAACACCGCCCCGGCGGAAATTTCCTCCCCGTCCGCCAAACGGACGCCGACAGCCGCGCCGCCTTTTTGCAACACCGCGGCGACTTCCGTATGCGGAAAAATCGCCGCGCCGAGTTCGGCGGCGCGCGCGGCGTAAGCCCACGCCACCGCGTCATGGCGGGCGATTGCGCCGGGCGGGTGATACAGCGCGCCCAATACCGGGTGGCGGACGGCGCGGGATAAATTGAGATGCGGGCAGAGTTCGGCAATTTCGCCGCACTCTATAAAACGGGAATCTTCGCCCAGATGCCGGTTTGTGTTGGCGCGCCATTTTGCCGTGCGCACGGCGGCGTCGGTGTGCGCCAAAGTAAGATGCCCGCGCGGCGAATATAAAATATTGTAATCCAATTCGTGCGAAAGCCCGGCAAACATGCGCCGCGATTCGCCGTAAAAACGAACCGCTTCGGAAGTGAGATAGTTGGAGCGGATAATCGCCGTGTTGCGCGCCGTGTTGCCGCCCGCCAGCCATCCTTTGTCAAACACGGCAACGCGGCGGATTCCGTGTTCTTTGCACAGATAATAGGCGCAGGCGAGTCCGTGTCCGCCGCCGCCGATAATCGCAACATCGTATTTTTTTTGGCGCGGCGGCGGGGCGGGCAAAAAACGCGGCAACGGCCTGCGCCGCAAGGCGTGTTTTAGCAGCGAAAACGGCATGCGCCTATTATAGCGGATTTTT
>JBPCWY010000002.1:0-15892 GCA_051009035.1 Gammaproteobacteria bacterium | reverse complement strand
TTGGAATTGCCGTGCAAATCCAAAAAATACAAGCGGTTAAAAGTTTTCAGCAAACTTTCCCGCATGCCGCGAAATGTCGGGTTATCCAAAAAAGCGTGGTTGGTAATAATTGCGACAACGCCTTCGTTAATCTGCTCCATTTTCCATTGCGCAAAGCGGATAAATTTCACATAATCGTCCTGCAACCATCTTGGGTTGCGCTCGCCCAGCGGCTTGCCGTCCGCCTGAAAGTAAGCGCGCAACAGCGTTTTTATCCATTCGCCGTTGTTTTGCGATACGGCGGAATACGGCGGGTTGCCGGTGATGACAAGAATGTCCCGGTTTTTTATTTGTTGCGCGGTTGCAGTTTCTTCCACGAGGGCGGGCATAAAATCCATTGCCGTTTGTTTGGAAACTTGCTCCAGCGTGTTGGTCAGATAAACATGAACGCGCTCGCCGTTTTGCAATGCCGCGCCGTTGTCCTCCAAAAAACGGGACAATTTAAGGTGCGCGATGACATACGGCGCAATGAGAAATTCAAAGCCGTAAAAGTTTTTTAATAAATGTTCGCGCGCCAAGGCGCGGCGTTGGGCGGGCGATGCTTCGCCGAAAATTTGGCGGAACATTTCCAGCATGAAAGTTCCCGTGCCGGCGGCAAAATCCAGCGCGGTTACTTTCGGGTCGCCCAGCCCCTTCGCCAGCCCGAAATCGCGCCGCAAAATATCGTCCGCCGCGCGGACGATAAAACGCGCCACGGACGGCGGCGTATAATACACGCCGCGCGATTTTTTCATTTCGGCGTCGTATGCCGCCAAAAAAGTTTCGTAAAAATTTAAATACGGATCTTCGCCGCCCGTATTTTTTTTATACGCCATGGAGTCGGCAACGGCGCGTTCATCCATGGCGTTTACCGCCGCCAAAACGCTTTCGGTCAAGTATTGGACGGATTGGTATTCGGCTCTTCGGAGTTCTTTAAGGAACCCGACAATTTCGCCGATGAGGGCGAAGTTTTGCGGGATATGTTTTTCGGCGTTGTATAAATCCAATTTTTCGCCGTCCGACGCTTTCAGTTTCGCCATCAGCAACCCGTAAACCAAAGTTTGCGCCAGCGCATCGGCAAATTGCGCCCCGTCCAATTCGCGGTAAATTGTTTGTTGGAACGATTTAAACAAACCGGACAATTTGGATTTGTCGTCCGGCAATATTTCCACCAACGCATCGCGCAACGGCGCGCAACGCAACGCCAACGCGGCGGCGAGTTCTTTTGCATCGCCGATGCTTTGCGCTTCGGCGGCGAAAAAAGCATGCAACAATTCTTCGGCGGCTTGCAATTCTTTCGCGCCGGATTTTTTGGTTAATTTAATATCGTCCGCAATTTTGCCTTCGCGCAGCAAAATAAAACGGTAATAATCGGTCAAAATAATATTAGGCGAAAGCGCGGCGTATTTTTTCACTTGTTTTCCGCCGGCAAGCGCGTCCAGATTGTCGCCCGGGTTTTTGCATTCCACGCAACCGACCGCCGCGCCGCCGTTATTCAGAATCAAAAAATCGGGCGCGCCGATATATTTTTTGCGGGACGGTTCATGCAAAACGGTTAATTTTCCGGTTTTGCGGGTTTTCGCCGCGTCTCCCGCCAAAGTTTTAAGAAAAATTTCCAACGGCGAGCGGTAAGAATGCTCGGTCGCTTCCGCGCCAACGGCGGAAATTTCTTTTAAATATTGGCGGACGGAGGCGGGCATGGTTTTGCGATTATAAACCTTTTTGCCGCCAAAATTGCGGGGGATTATAATTGCGTTATGAAAACGCCCGCGATTATGTGGACGGTCGCCGCCGCGCTTTTGCCGGCGCTTGCCGCCGCCGTTGTCGGGCGCGGAATTGGCGCGCTGTGGCAGGCGTTTTCCGCCGTTTGCGCGTGTTTGCTGTTTGAGTTTATTTGTTTGCGCTGGCGCGGTTTGCCGGGAAAAACTTTGGCGGACGGCAGTGCCGCCGTTGCCGGATTGATTCTTGGTTTGGCGTTGCCGCCGCTTGCGCCCTGGTATGTCGCGCCCGTTGCGGCGGGGTTTGCGATGGCGCTGGCAAAACACTGCTACGGCGGTTTGGGCAATAATCCTTTTAATCCGGCGATGGCGGGTTATGCGCTGGCGTTTCTTTCGTTTCCCGCCGCTTTTGGCGGTTGGGGCGCGGCGGAATCGTGGCGCGAAATTTTTGCCGCCAGCGATGCGGCGAGCATGCCGACTCCGTTAATAGCGGCGCGGCTGGGGATGGAAGCGCCGCCGCCGTCTTATCTTTTTCCCGCCGCTTGCGTTTTGGGGGGCGCGGTTTTATTGCAGCGGCGCGTTGCTGATTGGCGTTTGCCGGCGGCGTTTATTGGCGGCGTTTTGGCGGCGGGCGGGGGCGATATTTCCGCGCTGTTTGCCGGGGGCATGATGTTGGCGGCGTTTTTTGTAATCACCGACCCGGCGACCGCCGCCGAAACGCCGGGCGGGCGCATCGTTTACGGATTTGCCGCGGGGGCGCTGGCGGTTTTATTGCGCGAGCGCGGGCAACATGCGGACGGCATCGCGTTTGCCGTGCTGTTTTGCAATATGCTCGCGCCGCTTGCCGACCGCGCGGCGGGGGCGGTGTGGCGGCGCCGCTAAAAGCCGCGTTTGTATTGGCGCTTGCCGCGGCGTTGGCGCTTGCGGCGGCGGCGGGATTGGAATCGGCATGGCGCGAAACGATTGCGGCAAACCGGCGCGCGCACGAATTGCAACTTATCAAAGAAGTATTATCCGGCGTGCAATACGACGAACTTTCCGATGCGCCGGATATTGTATTACCCGCGCGGTTAATTTCCATTCGGCGCGCGCGGTTGCGCGGCAAAACGGCGGCGGTTGCGGTGCGCGCGCGGGCGGACGGCTACGGCGGGGAAATTATTTTTACCGCGGCGTTTGGCGCGGACGGAAAACGGCTGCAAACGCGCATCGCGCGCCACCGCGAAACGCCGGGCATTGCGGATTTTTTATCCGCGCCGGACGGGGGCGAGCGGGCGGTTGACGGCGTGAGCGGGGCGACGATTACTTCTTTGGGGATGGCTTCCGCGGTGCGGGAAATCGGCGAATGGATGCGGTATAATCGGAAAAAAATATGGGGCGAAGATGGCGGAGTTGATTGATTCTTATTACGAAGCGGGCGTCTCCCGCCCGCCGCCCGCGCCCCCGCTAAAAGGCGGGACGCGCGCCGATGTTTGCGTGATTGGCGGCGGCTTTACCGGATTATCCTGTGCGCTGGAACTTGCATTGTCCGGAAAATCCGTGGCGGTGCTGGAAGCGGAGCGCGTCGGTTGGGGCGCTTCCGGACGCAACGGCGGGCAGTTTATCCACGGTTATTCCACGGAAGAATTAAAAAAGCCCGCGGCGCAGGCGGGCGTGGACGAAAAATATTTGTTTGACATGAGTTTGGAGGCGATTAATTTATTGCGCCGAAGAATCTCCCAATACAATATTGATTGCGACATGCAACAAGGGCATTTGCTCGCCGCATTGCACGCGCGCCATTGCCGCGAGCTTGAACGGATGGCGGACAAAATGACGAACCGCTACGCCTATCCCGCGCGGCTTTTGGATATGGCGGAAACGCGCGCGGCGATTGCCAGCCGAAAATATTGCGGCGCATTGGCGGACGACAACAGCGGGCATTTGCATCCGCTTAAATATCTTTTGGGATTGGCGCGGGCGGCGGAAAACGCCGGAGCGGTAATTTACGAAAACACCGCGGCGCGGTCGGCGGAGGAAGTTCCCGGCGGCGCGCGCGTGTTGGCGGCGGACGGCGAAGTCAATTGCGATGCGGCGGTGTT
This sequence comes from Gammaproteobacteria bacterium, assembly GCA_051009035.1. GTDB lineage: Bacteria > Pseudomonadota > Gammaproteobacteria > Tethybacterales > Persebacteraceae > Persebacter. The sequence continues at coordinate 12,078 of JBPCWY010000002.1, read as the reverse complement.
GGCGGGCAACGCGTATTTGCGGATAGCCCCGCCTTTGCGCGCGCGCGTGATGCCGGTCGGCACTTACATTTGCGCGACCGCGCCGCTGGGCGAAGACGCCGCGAATAATTTAATCGCGGCGCGGCGCGGCGTGTGCGACATGAATTTTGTGCTGGATTATTTTCGTTGCAGCGCCGATTTTCGGATGTTGTTTGGCGGACGGGTGAGTTATTCCAATAACGAGAATCCGAAAAATTTGGCGCGTTCGCTGCGCCGCCGGATGTCGGCGGTATTTCCGCAAATCGCCGCCGTCCCGCTGGAATATGTATGGGGCGGTTCGCTGGCGATTACGGCAAACCGCTTTCCGGATATCGGACGGCGCGGCCGCGCGTTATATTACGCGCAGGGATTTTCCGGACACGGACTCGCGATGAGCGGATTTTCCGGAAAAATTTTGGCGGACGCGATTTGCGGCGACACGGAAAAATTGGATATTTTCGGGCGCGTCCGGCACGCCGATTTTATCGGCGGGGAACGGATGCGGACGCCCCTGTTGGTGCTGGGCATGCTGTATTACCGTCTGCGCGATTTGCTCGGATGAGCGTATTAATCGCCGGCGGCGGCGCGGTCGGCGCGGCATTGGCGCTTGCCGCGGCGCGGGAAATGCCGGCGGCGTTGTTGTCCGCGCCGCTTCGTCCGGCGGGGCGTTTTTTTGCGCTCGGCAAAACGGCGGCGGATTTTTTAATTTCAGCGGCGGGAAAACCTTTGCCGGACAATACGCCGGTGCGCCGTTTTTTATTATGCGCCGGGGGGCGGCGGCAATATTTGGACGACGACGGCGCGCCGTTATGCCGGATTATCGCCGAAGACGCGCTGTTGGCGTGGCTGGAGGAAGGATTGCGCGGCTCCGCGGTTGTATTGCACGGCGAAGCGCAAATCGCGGCGGCGCGCGTTGCGGACGGCGCGGTTTTTGTTGCTTTGGAAGACGGGCGGGAATTGTCCGCCGAATTGCTGGCGGTTGCGGACGGCGCGCGTTCTCCGGCGGCGCGGGTTTTGCATACCGGCGCGGCGGCGTCCGTTTTCGGGCAGCGGGCGGTCGCCGCCGCGGTAACGGCGCGCGGTTTGGAAGACGATACGGCGGGGCAGTGGTTTTCGCGGCGCAATATTTTGGCGTTATTACCGGCGGGCGGCGGGCGTTTTGCATTGGTGTGGTCAATGCCCGAAGCCGAAGCGCGGGCGTTGGAGGCGCAGGGCGCGGAAGCGGTTGCGGCGGCGGCGGTAAAACGCGCCGGACTTTCCATTGCGGCGGAAGGCGCGCCGCGCGGTTTTCCGCTTGCCGCGGTGCGGCGGGCGGTCCGGGTTTTGCCCCGCGCCGCTTTTGTCGGGGACGCGGCGCAAACGATTCACCCGCTTGCCGGGCAGGGATTAAACGCCGGGCTGGCGGACGCGGATTTATTATTGCGCTGTTGGCGGCAAAAAGACGCGGCGGCGGCGGCGCTTGCCGATTATGCGGCGGGCGGCGCGCGGCGCGGCGCGGTATTGCACGGCGGGACGGCGGCATTAAATCTCATCGGCGGATTGGCGGCGCCGTTTTTCGCCGCCGCCGCCATGCCGCCGTTAAACCGTTGGATTGCGCGCGCGGCAAATTCTTAACCCGCCCGGTTTTTGCAAAACCGCGTTTTATTCATGCAAAAATTGCGCGGCGGATAATTTGATATTTGCGGAAATTGCGGGGCGGAAAAATCCCAAACCCGCGCCGGATTAATAAATTGCGGCGTTATCAAATTTACGCAACAATTAATCCACGGGAAAGGCGCGCGGTATTTTAATTTAAGAACGGCGTTGCGCGGATTTTTCGGCAACGGCGTTTCAAATGCGGCGGGAGTTTCTAAAAAAACGCCGCATTGGAAAAAACGGGAATTAAAAAAACGAATGAATTAAAAGCGGGAAAGCCGGAAATTGCGCCGGAGTTTTTTTTAAACAGAGTTTTTTTGGCAAGCAAAATCCCAAGCGGAATTTTTATCCAAACCAAAACCCGTCCCGCGGCAAAACGCCGCGGGACGGGGGATTTTTATTGCGCCGCTTCTTGCGTCCGCTGTTCTTGCTGGAGCCGTTCAATGAACTCGCGCTGCCGCTGGGCGTTTCTCGTTTGTCCGAGCGAGTTGTAGATGTCGTAGAGCATCTTGCGCATCTTAAGATTTTGCGGGTCTATTTCCAGACCTTCGGTCAGCGCTTCAATCGCTTGCTGGTCGGTGTCGTCCAAGCGGGCGGTTTCCGCGAGCTTGATGTAGTTTTTGATGTTGCGCGGGTCTTCGTAGATCAGCGCGCCGTATTCTTCTTTCGCCCGTTTGTATTGCCCGTCCCGCGACAGGGCGAGCGCCAGCAGCTGCCGGTAGGGGCCTTTGTATTTGAAGCGCCCCGGCTGGTCCAGGCGTTTGTCAATTTCGGAGACGGCGAGTTTGTAGTTGTTCGCATGCACCAGCGTATTGACATAATTGTAATGCACCGAATCCTTTTCTTCCGGCGAAAGCTGGTCGCCCATGGAAAGCGCTTTGGAGAAATCTTTGACCGCTTCGTCGTAGCGTTCCAGCGCGATGTAAATCGCCCCGCGGTTTTGGAAATTTTTCGCCGGTTTTTCCACCGCCAGCGTTTTGGATTCAATCAAGTCCGTATAAAGTTCTATGACTCTTTCGTAATCCTGCGCGGCAATCGCGTCGTTGATGGAACCCAGCAGCGAAGAGCGGCTGGTGAATATTTTTTGGATGCTGGAGGGGAAGGACACCGCCGGTTTTTCTTCCGCGCCCTGCCGCGCCGCTTTGATTTGCGTGTCCAATCTGGCGACTTTTTCGGAATTTTGGTCGGCTTTGTAAGCCGCGCGCAGGGCGATTAGCACTTCCGCCATTTGCACGGGTTGGACGCGAATTTTTTCCAGCCGGTCAATCGCGATTTTGAATTTGCCCAGCGCGACCAATCCCCAGCACAAATCCACCTGGGCGAATACATTTTCGGACTGCACGGTTTCGTCCAACAGCGCGAGGATTTCGGTTTCGGCGGCGGCGTCTCCCTCCGCCGCCCGGATGCGGAGGCCGAGCGCTTTGACGACGGCGGCCGCGCCGAGGAAATATGCGGATTCCAGATGGCTGGAAGCGGAGTCATAAACCTGCTTCGCTTTTTCTACTTCGTCTTCGCGCAGGTAAAGGCGCGCCAATTCTACGGCGATGTCGGTTTGGCGGTCTTCCGTCGTGGCGGCGAGCGCTTGTTCGCCCAGCGCAGTCGCTTGTTTGATTGATTTGGATTTGTCGCCCAGCACGACCATTTCGGCGTGGGACGCGGTCAGCCCTTCTTCTTCCAGCCCCGCATCGCGAATCATGCCGCGGACGGTTTTGTCGTTTCCGGAGCGGGCGTAATAGACGATGACATCGTGAATCAGGTCGCTGTTTTCGGGGAATTTTTCCAGCGCCCGGTTAATTTCTTCGGCGGCGAGCAAAAGCTGTCCGGCGTGGCGGTGCCCGTCCGCGATGCGGCGCGGGATGCCCGGGTCTTCGGGCAGGATATTTTCCAATTTTTGCAGGTAGGGCAGCGCGGTAAATACATTTTTGCGCAGCACTTGAATTTGCGCCGCCATGCCCAACACCAGCGGCGAGTCGGGATATTCGGCGAGCAGCGAGTCAATTTGAATCACCGCCGCATCGGCGTCCAAGTTGTCGGTCGCCAGCCCGACGAGCAGGCGGTTCAGGATGGCGAAAATATCCGTGTTGCTGAGGGACAGCGCCTTGGCGTTGGCGGCTTGGGCTTCGTCAATGTTGCCGAGGTAAAACTGCAAAAAAGAATAGTTATTGAGCGCCGTGGAATTGGAGGGGTCAAGGGTAATCGCTTCCTTATACGCTTCCGTCACCGGCGTGGTCGGATGGGCGCCGCCTTCAACCATCCACAGGGCCGCGCCGAGATGCTGGTAGGTGCGGCTGGTTTTGGCGATTTTGTTGGCGGCGGCGTATATTTCCGCCGCTTTTTCGTAATCGCCGCCTGCCGCGTGGTAGTAGCCGGAGATGTAATGCGCCAGAGGCGAGACCAAGTTGGGGCGGACGACTTGGAAAGCGGAAATCGTATCCAGCACCGTTTTGGGGTCGGCCTGCGTTTGGGCGAGCAAATACAGGGATTGAAACGCCTCCGTTGCGGGCGTTTGGGTAACATCGTAGGCGAGGTCCGCGGCGTTGAGCGGAATGCTGAAAAAGTTGTTGTATCCTTCGGGGGCGAACCGCGTCTCGCTCAATACTTTCACCGACTTCGGCAATTCCGTGGGAAGATAGTCAAACGGAAACGGCAACGCCCCCTGGATTTTGAGCGAGTTGTGTTTTAGAAAAAACTCAAACAACGCGCGCAAATGGCGGTCGTCTTCGGGCTTCAAAGATTCGGACAAATGGCGCGCGGCGGAAGTATAGTCGCCTTCCAGCAGGGCGAGAACCCCCGGCGCGTAGACGATATGCGCGAGCTCGTTTCTTTCGTCGTTAGTGGCGACGACGCCGACCATCCGCCGGTGCGCCGCTTTCGGCGCGGTCGGATATTCGGCAATCGCGAGCATGTATTCAACTTCAACATCGGAGCCGTCGTAATCGGGGAAAATGGCGGAAATCTGGTCGTGCTGCTGCGCGAAAAAATATGCACGCGCCAGCAACAACGAAGATTCTTCGTCTTTCCCGGAGATTTCCCGGTATCTTTCAAGATATTCGGCGGCTCCCCCGTAATTTTTGGCTTCTATTTGTTCAATACCGGCGTTAAACAGAATGCTGGTATACGCCCAGAAATAGCCGCCGTATCCCCCGAAGCCGATAACCAGCACGGCGGTGATGACTTTCCAGCGTTTCATAAACGCTTCGGCGGCTTCCGTCGCCATCCTTTTGAGAAAAGAAGGCGGCACGTCCATTACTAACTCGTCTTCCTCTTCTTTCTTTTCTTCTTTGGGCTTTTCTTCCTCTTTTTTCGGGGTGGCCATCACCTTGAGCGAGGAGGCGGGCGGCGGCGCAGTGCCGAGAGGGGGTTTGGAACCGGGCGGCGGCGTAGAGCCGGGCGGCGGTATGGAACCGGCAGGCGGCGGAGTAGAACCGGCGGGCGGCGTGGAACCGGGTGGCGGAGCGGCGCCGGAAGGGGGCGTGGAACCGGACGGCGGAGGCGTCTGGGGCGGCGCGGAGGGTTTCGGTGTTTCAGTCATAGTTCAATACTTTCATTGGGCTACAAAATTGCGGGCGATGGAGCTGTTTTCCGTCGCCGTTTTGGGGTCGCCGGAACGTTGGGCTCCGGCCAACTTAGTGTATATTGTAACATATAACGGCGAAATTCGGGCGGCTTTTTGCAAGGCGGTGACCGCGCCTTTCATATTTTCTTCTTTTTGGCGGGCGGCGGAAAGCTCAAAATAGCCCTCAATATCGGCGGGAAACCGCTCTACCGCTTTCATCAAATATTCTTCCGCCCCGAGGGGGTCGTAATTGGACATGGCGCGCCCCGCCAGCCGCCGGTAGAGCGGGCTGTCCAAATTGAGGTCCGCCAAATCGCGGTAAACTTCCGCCGCCGCTTCGTGCCGTTTTTGGTCGGACAGGGCTTTGGCGAGATAAAATTTGGCGGCGGTTTTTTGCTCCGCCGGCAGTTTGATAATGGCGTCCCGAAAATCGTTTTCGGATTTGGAATAATCCTTGATGGCGAGATAAAATGAAGCGCGCTGGAATAAAAACTGCGATTTTTTGGGGCCGCTTTTGACGCCTTTGACGAGCGTTGAAAAGCGCGACAGCGTATCCCTTAACGCGTTATTCCGATCCGTCCCCGATGTTTGGAAGACGGCTTGGATGTGCCGGACCAGCTGCGGGTCTTTGGGCTGGGCGATTGGCGGCGTTTCGCCGGGGCTGTCCTCTTCTTCCAGGGCGTTTTCCCGCCGGATGCCTTCAATTTTCGCGCCGATTTCCGCCGCCGCGCGCAAGTTGCCTTCCGCTTGGATTTCTTTCACTTCGGTCAACAATTCAATATCCGCCGGATTCCATTCAACCGCGGCGAGCAAAGCGGCAAGCCCGTCGTCGTATTCATCGGCTTTAATGAGGGCTAATCCGGCGTGGTATTGCACATCGTAAAGCGGATGGCGGAGGAGGACATCGCGCGCGATTGCCGCCGCTTTGTTCGGGTTGCTTTGGGCGAGCAGGCGGGCGCGCACCGCCAGCCCTTTCGGGGTTAAATAATCAATGGAATCAAGGATTTTGGAAAATAAAATGGGCGATTTCGCCAAATATTCGGCGGCGTTCATGGCGAGTTGCAGGCGCTTTTGTTCGCTACCGGCGTTTTCTATCGCCATGGTAAGATTTAACTGCCCCTGTTCCGGCGAGCCGCCGGCATATGCCGCCATGCCGCGCAAGGCGTCCGTATAAAAATGCCCGGCGTTTGCTTTTTCCATGTGGGCGAGGGTTTTTTGCGCTTCCTCCAAAAGCCCCGTTTCCAATTCCAGCACGCCGCGGCGGTAGCGGATTTCGGGGTTGCTCGCCGGGGCGCGGGCGCGCAACGCCAAACGGGCGCGCATCAACAATCTTAACTCCGTCAAATATTTGGCGTAAGCTTGGGCGGCGGGATTCCAGCTGCCGCCTTCCCGCTTGTCGGCGACATCCCGCAACAGGCGCAGCGCATCGTCATGCCGCCCCACGGCGGTGTAGTGGGCGACGCGGGCGTAAAGCACATCGGACGCTTTGACTTCGCTCAATAATCTGTTCAAATTTCCGTCTTTGGGATTGGCGGCGAGCGCGGCAAAAACGCGCAACAGCGGGGTTTGTCCGGGAAGCGTGGCGCCCGCCAATTCTAATTTATTCAGGGCGGCGGTATCTTCCAGCGCCCCCGAATCGTTTCCGGTCGCCAGCCGCAACACGGCGCGGTTGTGCAACGCCGCGGGCATGGCGTTGTTGATGGCGAGCGCTTCGGCCAACAGGGCGGCGGTTTTGGCGGCGTTTTCGGTGTCCGGGCGCGCGTTAAATTGGGCGTTTGCCATATTCACGAGAAATTGCGGGTTGTCCGAATATTCTTTCGCCAGCGGCATCAGCAATTCTTCCGCCTTGTCGTATTCGCCTTTTAGGGCATGCTGAATTGCTTTTAGATTGTTGACGGCGGGAGAAGAAGGCAGTTTGGAAAATTCTACATCCGCTTCTTTGAGTTGTCCGTTTTGCAACAACACGAGGGCGTAATAAAAACCCACCAAGCCGTCCGCCCCGAAATCTTGCGCTCTGGGTTCCGGCGGGGAGGGGAAATAGCGGTTGATGTAAATTTCGGCGGGGATGGGGATGTGCAAACGGGCGGCAATGGGGCGCAAAGCCGCCGTTTCGGGGGAGAGCGCGGAAGGCGGAAAAAACGCCGGTAAAACCTTGCCCGCTTTGGCAAAGACGCGGCGATGCACGGCGAATAAATCTTTGCCGTCATAGTCGGGGGAATCGCGCAGGATATTGTCCGCCGCCAAAAAATCTTCGCGCGCGCGTTGGATGTTGTTTTCGCGGATAAGCATAATGCCGCGCATCATCCGCCCTCCGGCGTGTTGCGGGTCGGCGGAGGCGAGGTTGTTGAGAACCTCCATTGTTTTTTCCGCCGGCAACAACGCCAGCGCGTAATTGAACAAAAAATCCGGGTTTTGGGCGTAAGACGGAACGGCGGCGATTTTTTGCATCGCCAGCGCGGCGTAGGCGTAATCGTCCGTTTTCATCGCGGCGAGAGCGGCGTAATAGGCGGCTTCGTTGTCGTTGGGCGCGCTTTCTATGTAGGAGCGCAATTCGCGCAGCGCCTCGCCGAAGTTGCCTTTTTCGTAGGCGGCAAACGCCTTGCTGCGGGCGATTTGTTTCGGCACATACCACGCGAGCCCGCCGGCAATCGGCACGATAACGGCTAATACAAGGATGACAATGCCGAGTTTTTTGAGCACGCCAAAAACGCGCTCGCCGTCAAACGAGCTGCCGCCGTCATCGTCTTCCGAGTCCGCCATGGGGGCGGGACCCCGCGGCGCCAGGCGGCGTTTTGGGAAATGGCTTAAATTGGACGCGACTTTTTTCGGGGGGGCGTCGGACGGCGGGGGCGGGTCGGCGGCGGGAGGAGAGGGCGGGTCGGCTTGCGGTCCCGAAGGAGGGGGGGAGCTTTCGGGCGAAACAGGATTATCCGTCACTTGGCAGTATTTCCTTGCGTTTTATCAATATTAAACGGAGCGGCGGCTGGTTTGGCGAATTTGGAAAATCCCCCTTCCCGTCCATTTTTCCGTCTACCGCACAGCATTATACTATAAATTGCGCCGAAAACAACAAATCCGCCCGAAATTTTTGCCCGCGTTTTGCGGTTTCGGGTGCGGTTTTGGGGCGGGTTATTCCGGCGGCATGCGTTTTTATCCCGCCGCCGGGCGCGTTTCGGGCAATTTGGCGGCGTTTGCGGCGTTTGCATCCCGCGGTGGCAGGGCGGCGGCGAGCAATTCCAGCCAGTGCAAAACCGGCTTTTCGCTTGCCGCCGACAAAAATAATTGGCAGCCGATATTCGCTGTCGCCGTATATTCGCCTTCCAGCGCGGTTAAATTTTCCAATTTACGCCGCCGCAACCGCCGCGCCGTTGCGGGTTGAAAAATGGAATAAGTTCCCGCCGAACCGCAACAAACGCCGCTTTCTTTCGGCGTCCGCACTTCATATCCGGCATCGGCGAGCAATTCTTCCGCTAACCCGCCCAAACCCGCGCGATGCTGCATCGTGCAGGGAGAATGATACGCAACGGCGGCGGGCGGGGCGCGCAGTTTTGGGCGCAAAACCGCCCATTCTTGTTTGAGAATTTCCGCGATATTTGCCGTTTTTTGGGTAATCAATTCCGCTTCCGGCGTTTGCAACAACCGCCCGTAATCGGCGAGCATTTGCCCGCAACCGCTCGCCGTCATCACAACCGCCTCCGCTTCGCCGGATTGCAAAAGCGGCGTCCACGCCGCAACATTGCGCCGCATATCCGCCAACCCGTCTTCCCGCCGGTTGAGATGAAACCGCAATGCGCCGCAACATCCGGCGGCGGGCGGGTTGATTAATCCAATCCCCGCCGCTTCCAAAACTTCCGCCAAGGCGGCGTGCGTTTGCGGCGACAACGCGTTTTCCGCGCATCCGGCGAGCATAATTACATTGCGCTTTTGGCGGCGCACGCCCGCAAACCGGCGGCGGGCGAAATGCCGCCGCAAACCGCCGGGCAACGCCGGACGCAATGCCGCCGCCGCCGCGCCCGCAATTTTCATCAATTTCGGATTTGCCAAAACCGCTCCGGCGATTTGCCGCAATCCGCGCGCCGCCGGAGTCCGCGCCGTTTCCGCCGCATGCCGCCCCAAATCCGCCAATTCGCCGTATTGCACCCCGGACGGACACGCCGTTTCGCAGGCGCGGCAAGTCAAACACCGGTCCAAATGGCGCAGCGCAACGGCGGACGGCTCGCCCCGTTGCAGCATTTCTTTCACCAAATAAATCCGCCCGCGCGGGCTGTCGCGCTCGTCCCCGTCCAACAGATAAGTCGGGCAGGCGGGCAAACACATCCCGCAATGGACGCAAGCGCCGAGAATCCGTTTTGCCCGCGCCGCGTCCGTTTCGTCCAAAAATCCGGGGGCAATTTCGCTTTGCATGCGCGGCGGCGCGGCGTTGAATTTAAACCGCGAAAATTAAAGCCAGTAACTGCCGCGGGTCATTACGCCCCCCGCAAATTGCATTATTTTTCTGACCGGCGGCGGCAATTCCGCGCCGCCCATCGCCATCGCATTCGTCGCGTGTTCTTGTTCGTCAATATCCATTTGGCGGACGATGCTGCGGCTTTTTTCGTCCTGCGGCGGGAGTTTTTGCAGGTGCGACTGCAAATGCGCCGATACTTGCTTTTCGGTTTCGGCGACAAAACCGAGCGAAACTTTGTCCGAAACGAGCGCCGCCGCCGCGCCAATCGCAAACGCGCCGCCATACCACAGCGGATTTAACACGCTTTGCCGCCCGCCCAATTCCGCGATGCGCTCCGCCGTCCACGACAAATGGTCTATTTCTTCTTCCGCCGCCTCGCGCATCGCCCCGCGCACCGCATCGCCGCGGGCAAACAACGCCTGCCCCTGATAAAGCGCCTGCGCGCATACTTCGCCGCAATGATTAACGCGCATCAACGCCGCCGCATGCCGCCTTTCGGCGCCGCTCAAATCCGCTTCCGCGACATGCGCGGCGGGATTTTCGCGCTTGCCCGTGGCGGGCGAAAACACGGCGCGCGCCGCCCCCGCCAAAAAATTAACCAACCCGTCTTGAAATTGCATATTGAAATTATACCGGACAATGCGCCGAAAAACGCGTCGCCCCCGAAACCGCCGAAACGAAAATGAAGCCGGGGCGCGGAGAAACACGCTTGGCAAACGCCGTCTAAAAATGCTTAAAAGCGGCGTTTAGCGATGGCAGCGCATTCTTCGCGGAGGAGGTATATCCGCTACGCCAAGCCCCGGCGACCGGATTTTACTACGCCAAAACAAAAAAACCAACCCCGCCGCGCAAAATAATTTTAAAAAAGAATCCCGCAAAGAAAAACAAACCGCCCCTATTTCGCCGCGGTTTTAATGCGGCAAGCGCGGTTTTATGTTGCGAAGGCGTTATTTCCCCGCGCGGAAAAAGAAAACCCCCGCCGCTTTTTTCTAAATATTTTCGGCGGAGGTAAAAAATTTCGGCAAAACAGTTTCGGAAAATGCGCCATTAAAAAAACAAACCGCCCCTATTTTTCCGCGTTTTTAATCCGGCGCAAGCGCGGTTGCAGAAGGCGGGCGTATTCCCCCTCCCGTCCCGTCATTCCTGCGAAGGCGGGAATCTCTTTTGGCGGTTGCTTTGTAAGAGATTTCCGCCTTCGCGGGAATAACGGGCGGGGGCAAAAAGCGGGCAAATAGGCAATACAAAAAAACGGCAAATTCCGTTTTGTCCGCGAAAAAAACGGACTGCCGAATGTTGATTCCGCCCGCCGAAATTGAATTAGAAAAATGCCGTTAAAAAAACGGACTGCGTTATGTTCCCGCGATTTTAATCCGGCGCAAACGCGTCCAATTGACAACGCAAAATGGCGGCAATTTTCTATTTTCCAATTATCCCGCGAAAAAAATAATCCGCCGCCCGCGGGTTGCGCCCGCCGAAACAATTTTAGAAAAACCGCCGTTTAGAAAAACAAACCGCCCCTATTTTTCCGCAATTTTAATCCGGCGCAAGCGCGTCCAATTCTTGGCGCAACGCGGCGGCGATTTCCGGCTCGTCCGCGGCGTGTCCCGCGCCGGGGGCGATATGCAGCCGCGCTTTGGGCCAGTTGCGGTGCAAATCCCACGCCGTTTTTGCCGGCGTTACAATGTCGTATCTGCCCTGCACAATCGCGCCCGGAATGCCCGAAAGTTTGCGCGCTTCGGCGATGAGTTGCCCGTCATAATCAAAAAATCCGGCGTGCGCAAAATAATGGCTTTCAATCCGCGCAAACGCCAGCGCAAACTGCGGGTCGGCAAAATCCGCAACCCGCTTCGGCGAAGGCGCAAAAGACAACGCCGCCCCCTCCCACGCGCTCCACGCCAGCGCGCATTTTAATTTTTCGCCTTCGTCTTCGCCGGTCAGGCGGCGGTAATATGCGCCCAGCATATCGCCGCGCTCGGCGGGCGGAATGGGGGCGGTAAATTGCTCCCACAAATCGGGGAAAATCCACGAAGCGCCCTCTTGGTAAAACCACAACAATTCGGCGCGGCGCAAAGTAAAAATCCCGCGCAACACAAGCGCGCGGCAATATTGCGGATATTGCTGCGCGTAAGCCAGCGCCAGCGCGCTCCCCCAAGACCCGCCGCAAACCAGCCAAGATTCAATCCCCAAAAGGCGGCGCAATTTTTCCATATCGGCGGTCAAATCCCAAGTGGTATTTTCGCGCAATTCGGCATGCGGCAAAGAGCGCCCGCACCCGCGCTGGTCAAACAGCACGATGCGGTATTTTTGCGGATTAAAAAACGCGGCATGAGAAGGCGAAGACCCGCCGCCGGGCCCCCCATGCAAATAAACGGCGGGCGCGCCCTCCGGATTCCCAAACTCGGAAAACGCAACAGAATGCAAA
>JBPCWY010000001.1:0-9910 GCA_051009035.1 Gammaproteobacteria bacterium | reverse complement strand
CGTTAGAGATTTGAGGGAAGCTGCTCCTAGTACGAGAGGACCGGAGTGGACGAACCTCTGGTGTTCCGGTTGTCACGCCAGTGGCATTGCCGGGTAGCTATGTTCGGAAGGGATAACCGCTGAAAGCATCTAAGCGGGAAGCCCCCCTCAAGATTAGAATTCCCGAGGGCTTGACCCTCCTTAAGGACCCTTGAAGATTACAAGGTTGATAGGGCGGATGTGGAAGCGCGGCAACGCGTTAAGCTAACCGCTACTAATTGTCCGTGCGGCTTGACTCCATATTCGTGCGCGTTTTTTGCAAACGCGGGCGCAATATAAGAAGTTTAATTATGTTGATTGTATTTCGTTGTTCGTCCGGTTTTTGCGGCGCAAATTGCCAGCGCAATTTTGCCGCCCAAAATCCGCAGCGCGTTCCGGGCTTGGAATCCGGGACTTTGCGCGCCGGTTTGTCCGGCGGTCATAGAGAAGTGGAACCACACCTTTCCATCCCGAACAGGAACGTGAAACGCTTCATCGCCGATGGTAGTGCGGTTTTGACCGTGCAAGAGTAGGACGCCGCCGGGCGCTTTTTTTCCTCCCTAAGCCCGCCTGTTTTTAACAGGCGGGCTTTTTTTTGCGGGTTTGCAATATTTTCGCAATATTGGGGCGCAAATTGGAAATGTGCGGTATAATAAATTCCAAACACCAACTTTGGATGAAAAAATGAAGGCAATTGGATACAAAAAAGCGGGGGCGATTGAAGCGGCGGATTCTCTGGTTGAGTTTGAGACCGAAACGCCGGAGATGCGTCCGCGCGATTTGTTGGTGGAAGTGCGCGGCGTGTCGGTTAATCCCGTGGATGTTAAAGTGCGCGCAAACATGCAGCCGGATAGCGGTTTTAAGATTATCGGCTACGACGCCGCGGGCGTTGTGCGGGAAACCGGCGGCGACGTCCGCAACTTTAAAGCCGGCGACGAAGTGTTTTACGCCGGCGACTTGTTGCGTCCGGGGACCAATTCCGAATTGCACGCCGTTGACGAGCGTATTGTCGGTAAAAAGCCGAAATCCATGGATTTCGCCGAAGCGGCGGGTTTCCCGCTGACTTCCATTACCGCATGGGAAATTTTATTTGATTCTTTCGCGCTCGGCGAGGGCGGGGGCGCGGGCGAAAATTTGTTAATTATCGGCGGCGCGGGCGGCGTTGGTTCCATTCTTATTCAACTCGCCAAAAAACTCACGGGTTTGACCGTCGCCGCCACCGCATCGCGTCCGGAAACCGCGGCGTGGGTGAAAAAAATGGGCGCGGACTATGTAATTAACCACCGCGAGCCACTTGCCGAACAAATGGCGGAAGCGGGCGCGCCCCGTTATGTCGCTTCGCTGACCGGCACGGAAGGACATTTTCCCGCCGTGGTGGAACTGATTAAACCCCGTGGGCATGTGGCGTTAATTGACGACCCCGCGGCATTGGACATTATGCCGGGCAAGCGAAAAGCCCTTACTTTTAGTTGGGAATTTATGTTTGCGCGCCCGATGTTTCAAACGGACGACATTGAAAAGCAGCATAATTTGCTGAACCGCGTATCGGAAATGATAGACGGCGGCGCGCTGATTTCCACGGTTGCCTGCAATCTGGGCAAAATCGGCGCGGAAACGCTAAAAGACGCCCATGCGCGGCAGGAAAGCGGCAAAGTTATCGGCAAAAATGTGCTGGAAGGTTTTTAGAAAAACGCCCGTTTGATGCCGGAATTGTTTCCACCCTAACTCCGGTCTTTGACGGGCGTTTTTTTTTGCGTGCGGTTGTATGCCCGCCATTCCAAAATATACAAAACATAATACGCCGCAACCATAATAAGAATTATTATGCCGCAGACGGCGGAAATTTTCCCGCGCATTAAGGCGGCTTTGTCCGAAGTGTTTTACGCAACGGACATGCGGGCGAAAGAAATTAAATCGGGGAAAGTCCAGTCGGGGCGGGGGATGTCTTCCACTTTTGCGGTGGCGCCCCAGCCGCCGCCGCCGGAAAGATTTTGCCGGTCTATCCAAACCAGCGATAAACCGGCTTCGCGCCCGGGTTTAATATCATGAAACACGCTTTGCGCGGCATGCAAAACCGCGCCGGCGGACAATTCGCGGCGTTTGGATAATTCCGCCAGCATGTATTGAAAATTTTTGGGGTTCGGTTTGTAAGAACCAATGTCTTCGGCGGTAAATATTTCGTCAAAATCAACGCCGAGTTTTTGCGCCGAAGCGGCGAAACCGGCGCGATGCACGTTGGACAAAATCCCGAGTTTAAACCGCCGCCGCAATATTTGCAGCGCTTCGGCGCTGTCCGCAAAAGCGGGCCAACCGCCCGTGGAATTTCCAAACTCTTCGCGCATTTCGTCCGTTTCGGCGAAACCGTTTTCGGCGGCGATGCGCGCGTGCGTTTGCGCCAGCACATCGGAATAACGCATGGCGGGCGATTCGTTTTGCACCGCGCTTTCGTGCCGGGCAAACGCCGCCAAAAAACGGGCGCGCGCGTGTTTGTCGTTTTCGTCCGCATCGCCGGGCGCTTTTTCGTTGGCGCGCAACAACGGCTGCAACGCCCGCCAGATGCCGGTTTCCCAGTCAATCAGCGTGCCGTAGCAGTCAAAAGTAAGCATGGAAAAAGCGGCGAAAGGGTCGTTCATTGTTTTAATCTCCGTGTTTGCAAACAAGCGGCTTTTCGCCGCCGGGCGAATTATACTACATCTAAAAATCCCGTTGTAGCGCGGGCATTAAACCGAAAACGCATAACGCCGCCGTCTTGCGCGGCAAGCCCGCTCATTTTTAACAGGCGGGTTTTTTTTGTTAATGCGCTATAATCGCGCCAAGCAGCGATTGGCGGACAAACATGGAAATTGAAATCTTAATTGCTTTTATTATTGCGGCGTCGCTAATTTTAGCCGCGCCGGGTCCGACGGTTGTGTTGGTCGTCGCGCTGGCGGCGCAGCGCGGGCGCGGGGCGGTTTTGCCGCTTGCCGCCGGCGTGCTGTGCGGCGATTTGACGGCGATGCTTTTTTCGTTTGCCGGTTTGGGCGCGCTGCTTGCCGCTTCGGCGGAATGGTTTGCCGCGTTTAAGTGGGCGGCGGCGGCGTGTTTAATTTATTTGGGAATCAAACAATGGCGGGCAAAACCCGCCGCCGCAGCAGTCGTGCCGCGGCACAAAACCGCGGCGGAATTGTTTTGGAAATCGTGCATGGTCACCGCCATTAATCCGAAAGGAATCGTTTTCTTTACCGTGTTTATGCCGCAGTTTATCTCGCCCGCCAAACCGGCGGCGCCGCAGTTTGCTATTCTCGGCGCGGCGTTTTTATTGTTGGCGGCATTAAACGCGGCGGGATATGCGGCGTTTGCGGGCAAATTGCGCGGCGCATTACAAGGCGGCAAAGCCCGCCGTATTAACCGGTTAAGCGGCGGCGCGTTAATTGGCGCGGGAATTTGGGCGGCGGGAATACGCCGCGGCGCGGAAATTTAACAAGTTTTATTTAAATTCTAAAATCGTCTCCGTAAAGCGCGGCGATGCAAGCCGCCGCCGCGGCAAATGAAAACGAAGACGATGTTTTATAAACCGCCGCGCCGAACATAAATCTTCGGGCGGCGCGCAAAGAATTTAACCCGCGCCGAAATTTAATCGGGCGAATGGCGCGCCGGTTTGGTATAATTGCGGCATGGATATTGCCGGGTTTTTGCCGCCGGAATTTTGGGAGGCGTTGTATAAGGCGGCGGCGTTTTGGTGCGGTTTGGGGGAGCGCGAAAAATGGACGGCGGGGTTTGCCGTATTCGCCGCGTTGTTTCTCGCGCTCTTCGCGTTTTTTGGCAAAGACAATCTGACGCTTGCGTTAATCGGCGGCGCGGTGTCGGCGTTTATGCTGGCGGCGGGAATGGACGCGGCGGCGGCGGCGCGGGATATTGCCTGCGGCGTCCGGCTGTTATAATCGCCGCCGGAAATGATTTTTTTACCGCGAGGGAAATCCGCATGAAACGCGCGGCGGCGGCAATTTTGGCGGCGTTGTTTGCGGCGGCGGGGGCGCGTGCGGGCGAAATCAAAGACATCGGCGCGATGAAAATTATCGCGGTGGAATGGCGTCCGGGCGATTCCGTTTCCATCGCCGGGCCGTTTGCGGAATTGGTGAATTATTACAACAACGGCGATTTGGACGACATTGCGGCGATGCAAATCGTATTTCCGCAAATGTCTTTTGATTTTGCGGACGGCGCAAGCTGGATTGCCGTGCAATTTACCGGCGCGGCAAAAGAAACGGCGCGGGTAAAAATCAAAGAAACGCCCGCCGGAAAATTCTACGCGGAAACGCATAACGGTCCTTACCAAAAACTCGGCGAAGCGGTGCGGCGCGCATACCGCTTGCTGGCGGCGGAAGGATACGCGCCGGACAAAACGCGCCCGCGCCGCCTCTTATATTGGAACAGCCCGGACGACAACCCGCCCGAAAAACTGCGGACGGAAATACAAATTCCGGTTGTCCGAAAATAACCGCCGCCATTGAGATTTACAGAGCGCTCCGTGCCGGACAATAACGCGCCCCCGCAACTGCGCAAAGTATTAACCGTCAGCCAAGCCGTAGGTTTGGCGTTGACAATTGTTGTCGGCGGCGGGTTGCTGGTGTTGCCGGGGCTGGCTTACCAACAAACGGGCGGCGCGGCAATTTATGTTTGGGTTTTGGATTTGCTTATTGTCATTCCGCTGTTAATCGTATTCGCCAAACTTGGCGCAAAATGGCCGGGCGCGGGCGGCATTGCGGGATTTATGCAAAACGCGTTTTCCCGCCGCTGGGGCGCGGCGGCGGAAATTTTATTAATCGGCACTTTTGGACTGGGCATTCCCGCCATCGCGTTAACCGGCGGGCAGTATTGCGCGTCTTTGCTGGGCGCGGAAAAATTCGCTTTGCCGTTTGCGTTCGGATTGCTGGGTATCGCCGTCGCGGTCAATTGGCGCGGCGCGGCGGTTTCCGGAAATATTCAGAGGGCGCTGGCGTTTGCGTTGTGCGGCGTTTTGTTTGCGGCGGCGCTGGCGGCGTTGGCGTTTGGCGACTACGGGCGGGGGACGGCGTTTGCGCCGCCGTTGGATTGGCAAACATGGCGGGACGCATTGCCGGCGGCGGGGCTGGTATTTTTTGCGTTTACCGGTTGGGAGATGTTGTCTTTTACTTCCGAAGAATACAAAAATCCGCGCCGCGATTTTCCGCCGGCGGTCGGTATTAGTTTTGTTTTGGTGGCGGCGTTGTATTTGCTGGTCGCCGCGGCGGTGCAATTGACTTTGCCGCAAGACGGCGCGCAAACGGCGTCCGCGCCGGTTGCCGCGTTATTAAATTTTTCGGGCGGGTTTAACGGCGCGCCTTTGATTGCGGCGGCGGCGGTCGCGATTATTGCGGCGAATTTAATCGGCGCGTTGTGGGCGGCGTCCCGTTTGGTATTTTCTTCGGCGCGCGAAAAATTGCTGCCGCAAGCGGCAGCGGTTTTGGATTCGCGCCAAACGCCGCGCGCCGCCGTTGCGTTATGCGCCGCCGTATTTTCCGCCGTATTGCTGGCGTCCGCGTCCGGTTTTTTCGGCATAGAAGACATGCTGCGTTTGGCGGGGCAAAACTTTTTCTTTTTATACATGCTCAGCGTGGCGGCGTATCTCAAAACGGCGCAAACTTGGGGCGCGCGCATTCTCGGCGCATCTTCAATGATTCTATCGTTGGCAATGCTGGGCGTTTTCGGACGGGAGATGCTGTATCCGCTTGCGCTGCTTGCAATCGGATATTATTTGGCGCGCAAGCAATAATTATCATTCCGAAAAAATATTATAAAAAACGCGGAAGTTATAATCCCGCTGCAATCAAAGACAAAAAACGGGCGTAAATATTAAAACAACCGCCGCGCCGTTTTCGTTTAAACATTAAACCGGAAGTGGACGACATCGCCGTCTTGGACGGCGTATTCTTTTCCTTCCAATCTTAATTTTCCGGCGGCGCGCGCGCCCGCTTCGCCGCCCAATTCCGCAAAATCTTTCCAGCCGCATATTTCGGCGCGGATGAATCCGCGTTCAAAATCGCCGTGGATGACGCCCGCCGCTTGCGGCGCGGTCATGCCGCGGCGGAAAGTCCACGCGCGCGCTTCTTTTTCGCCCGCCGTAAAATAGGTCGCCAGCCCCAGCATGTCAAACGCCGCGCGCGCCAAGCGCGAAAGCCCGGTTTGCGTTTGCCCGTATTCTTCCAGCAGCTCCGTTTTTTCCGCATCGGAAAGCCCGGACAAATCCGCTTCCATTTTTGCGCATACCGCGACAAGCGGGGCGTTTTCGGCGGCGGCAATTTCCGCGGCGGCGCGCAAATGCGGGTTGTCCGCAAAACCCGTTTCGTCCACATTCGCCGCGTAAATCACCGGCTTCATCGTCAGCAAAAAAAGGGATTGCGCCGCCGCCGATTCGTTTTCGTCCAGCGCGAGCGTCCGCGCCATGCCGCCGCCGTTTAGATGGGCGGAAATTTTTTCGCATACCGCGCACATGGCGCGCGCGGCTTTGTCGCCGCTTTTGGCGGTTCTTGCGTTTTTGGCGAGTGCTTTTTCCGCCGCTTCCAAATCGGCGAGGGCGAGCTCGGCGTTGATTGTTTCAATGTCGTCCGCGGGCGATACTTTGCCGTCCACATGCGCAATATCGCCGGAATCAAAACAGCGGACGACATGGACGATGCCGTCCGTTTCGCGGATATGCGCCAAAAAGCGGTTGCCCAGCCCGGCGTTTTGCGCCGCGCCTTTAATTAATCCGGCGATGTCTACGAAATTGGCGGCGGCGGGAATAATTTTTGCCGATTGGGCGGCGGCGGCGATTTGCGGCAGGCGCGGGTCGGCGAGCCCGGCGAAACCGGCGTTTGGCTCTATCGTGCAGAACGGGTAGTTTTCGGCAACTGCGCCGCCCGAAGTGAGCGCGTTAAATAGCGTGGACTTGCCGGCATTGGGGAGGCCGACAATTCCGCATTTTAGTCCCATTCTTTTTTTCCGGTTCGGCGGGGGTGTGCAGCATGAGCATGGCGTTTTGCCATTCTCCGGCGGCGATTTGCGGCCAGGATTCCAGCGCGCGGGAAATGGCGCGGTTGATATTGTCGCGTTCCGCCTGCGGCGCGCGGGCGAGAACATACGCGGCAATATCGCCGCCTTTGTCTTGGTTTGCGTTTCGCCCGACGCCGATGCGCAGGCGCCAATATTCGCGCGCGCCGAGGGCGCGGCTGATGTCGGCGAGGCCGTTGTGTCCGGCGTCTCCGCCGCCGAATTTGAGTTTGACCGCGCCGGGGGGCAAATCGGCTTCGTCATGCGCGACTAATACATTTTGCGGGGCGATTTGGAAATAGCGGCAGACGGCGGAAACGGCGCGCCCGCTATGGTTCATAAAAGTGGAAGGACGGAGCATGCGGCAGGGCGCGGCGGCGAAATCGCCGTGAAAATTCTTTTTGGGCGAAAGCGGCGCGCCGAGGCGGGCGGCAAGCGCGCCGATAAACCAAAATCCGGCGTTGTGCCGGGTGGCGGCGTATTGCGCGCCGGGGTTGCCTATGCCGACGACCAACGGGTTCACAAAAACATTATACCGCAAGCGCGCGGTTTTTGCGGCGGATGTGGTAGAATGGACAAACGGCAAAGGAGGCACCATGGCGAAAAAATCCCATCCCTATATTGAAGCAATCAAAATCAGCGCGCTGGTATTCGGCGCGGCGATTTTATTTATCTTTTTTTTGGCGCTGTTTGTCGCCGAAACGGTGCGGGACGGGCGCGCCATAGAACCGGCGCGGACGGAAAAAAATATTACCCCGCCCGGGCGCTTGTACTCGCGCTAATTTCCGCGCTAACTAATTTCCGCGCCAACGCTGCGCTAATTCCGCGCTAATTTTCCATGCCGCCGTCCGCCGCTTTGCAAAAGACGCCGGACGGCGGATTGCGCCACTTAATCACGCTGGAAGGCGTTGCGCGCCCGTTGTTGCGCGCGATTTTTAAATCCGCGGACAAATACGCAAAAGGCGGGGGCGGGCGTCCGCTGGCGGGGCGTTTGTTTGCCAATATTTTTTTTGAAAGCAGCACCCGCACGCGCGCCGCATTTGAAGCCGCCGCAAAACAACTGGGGGCGGATGTCATTAATTTAGACCAAACCACGATGTCCGGCGATACCAAACGCGAATCGCTGGAAGACACGGTGCGGACGGTATCCGCGATGGGCGCGGCGGGAGTTGCATTGCGCCATTCGGAAGCGGGCGCGGCGGCGCGTGCGGCGCGTGCGGCGGACGAATTCGGCGTGGCATTAATTAACGGCGGCACCGGCTGCGAAGCGCACCCGACGCAGGGGCTGACCGATGCTTATACTTTGCGCGAAATTGTCGGCGAAGATTTTTCCGCGCTTTCCGTTGTTATTGCCGGCGATGTTTTGCATTCCAGAGTGGCGCGTTCCAACCTGCAAATCCTGCGCGCGCTGGGGGCGAAAAATATCCGGCTTGCCGGTCCGCCTTCGTTATGCCCGCCGTCTTTGGAAAAAGAACTCGGCGCGCCGGTGTTTTCCGATTTGGACGAAAGTTTGCGCGGGGCGGATGTCGTCATGCTGTTGCGGGTGCAGCGCGAGCGGTTGCAGGGCGATTTTTATTCTTCGCCGGAAAAATATTTTGCCGATTACGGGCTGACCGAAACGCGGCTGGCGGCGTTAAAAAAATCGGCGGCGATTATGCATCCGGGTCCGATAAACCGCGGCGTGGAAATTTCCGATGCGGCGGCGGACGGCGCGCAGTCGCTGATTGTGCGGCAAGTCGCCAACGGCATGGCGGTGCGCAAAGCCGTATTGGAAATGTTATGCGCGAAAAAAGCGAAAAAAACGAAAAAGGTAAAAAGGTAAAAAAGCAAAATGAAAGAAATGAGCGAAGCGGCGCGCGAAATGGATTCTTATATTCGCGCCGTGCCGGATTTTCCCAAGCCCGGAATTTTATTCCGCGACATCACGCCGCTGTTGGCAAACGCGAAAATGTTCGGGCGCGCGGCGGATGCGCTCGCCGCATTTGCGCCGCCGCAAACGGACGCGGTGGCGGCGGTGGAAGCGCGCGGTTTTATTTTTGGCGCGGCGGTCGCGCGGAAATTGAACGCGCCGTTTGCGCCGGTGCGCAAGCCGGGCAAACTGCCCCGCGAAACGAAATCGGCGCGTTATAGTTTGGAATACGGCGAAGGCGAATTGCACGCGCATGCGGACGCGGTCCGCCCCGGCGCGCGAATATTATTAGTTGACGATTTAATCGCCACGGGCGGCACGCTTTGCGCCGCCGCGGAAATCATGGAAAAACTCGGCGCAAAAGTAATCATGGCGGCATGCTTAATAGAATTGCATGAACTCGGCGGGCGCAAACAATACAACCGCCCGCTGCAAAGCGTTTTGCAATATTAATTTTGAGTTTGCAAAAAACGGCGGGGTTGGGCGGTTAAAATTAAATCCGTTTTAATTGAAGGCAAAGTTTTATTTTAGGCGGCGTAAAACCGCTCAACTAAAAAAACCGCCCGCTTCCGCGCAAAAATATTAAACCAAATAACAGGCGAAGTTAATATTTAATTTTTTGTAGCGGCGGCGAATATCCGGACGCGGCAAATATTCAATCCGAAAGTTTAACAAAACGGCAATGGCGGAAACGCGCCGAAAGTTAATTTTTTGCGAAATATTTTTACGCCATAAAGCGGCGTAAAATTTACTCCGGAATTTTTTCGTCCGCCGCGATTTCCGCGCCGTTGGGGGAGAGGCGGACATAAAAACATGAGCGGCGGGAGGTGTGGCAGGCGGGGCCGGTTTGGCGCACTTTTGCCAGCAATGCGTCCCCGTCGCAGTCGGCGGACAGCGAAACCAGCTCCTGAATATTGCCCGAAGTTTCGCCTTTGCGCCAGAGCGTTTGGCGGCGGC